>CAXIAX010000009.1:0-49386 GCA_964021785.1 uncultured Flavobacteriales bacterium | reverse complement strand
TCTTTTTGATAGTATATAAAATCATCTACAGGTGCAATAATATCCCAATGTTCAATTATTTTACTTTTCTCAATTCGGAATAAATCGTAAAATACATACTTTTCCTCTCCTACAAATCCTTCTGTGGAAGAAAGAACAAAGTTTCCTTCTGCAATGATATTGTAATTGTGTTTGAATTTGATTACATGTCCTTTTCTTTTCATTTTGTACATTCCCCAAAGTAATCCATTTACACCATCACCTACATCTCGATTGTGTTGGATGTATAGACCAAAATTGAAAAATTTGGAAGCTCCACCATCTTCTCTAATCATACATTGATTGATGAACCGAGAAATTAATGCTCTGTTTGTATCCGTTTTTTCTAATTGTGTAGGGAGTGTTGGCCCATCTATTTCAGTATGTTTGTCTGGATTCAAACCTATAGAATCATTTACATTACTCCAATGTTCTAGGATTTTTTCATTTTCTATACGTAAAATATCCCACCTAAAACGAAGAGTATCACCTAGCATTCTACTGTGAAGAGCCACAAAAGATCCATCATGTAAAATTCGAATTGGTTCCATGCGAGAGTAGCTAGAATCTTGGTTTCTATTATTTATGAAACTTTGTTTTTCTCCTTTCCAATTTTGATCTCTACTAACAAAACTATCGCCTAAAGAAGTTTCAAAAAATGAATTGTCATTCTTAGCAACAGTTACAAATTGGTAAGCGATTTGCTTTTCTAAAGAGCTTACAACCGTAATTTCTTCAGTAATAGCTGTTGGTGCATTATAAACAACTTTTTTAGAACAGCTAGATAATCCAAGAATGAAAACAGAAGCTAAACCAAGAATAAAAGCGTATTTTTTAGTAAGATTAATCATTGTTATTTGTTTGATTTTAAATCATTCAATTCCTTTTCTAACGATTCGGATTTGTCTTTGAATTTTTGCATAGCTTTTTTTAACTGGCCTACTTTTTTTATTAATTCCTCATTTTCTAAGGCTGTATAGGTTATATTTCCGTCAGTTTCTTTTGTTTTTGATTTTCCGCCACAAGTAGGGCAAGTTGATATTTGACTCATTGTATTATTTTTTATTAGTGATTAAAACGACTTTGTTTTCAAATTTAGATTTGAATTGATAATTGCTGTTTTTAGCAATCGTTTTTAGAAACGCCTGAGAATCTTTCATGTCAGCATTGTCTACATACACAATGGTGTTTGAATGAAAATTAGGTTCTAAAAGTTGAAACAATGGAAGGTATAAATCTTTCCATCCATCCAAAAAGAGTAAATCAATTGGTTCCTTGTGATTTTTCAAAGTTTCCATTGCATCCCCAATTCTCACTTCAATTTTATCCTCAATTCCAGCTTTTTTAAAATTCTCGATAGCCTTCATTGCTTTAGACTCTATGAGTTCTGTTGTGATAATTGTTCCATTTGTTTCTATAACACCTTGTGCCATATAGATAGTAGAGATACCAAATGAAGTCCCAAACTCTACAATGTTTTTTAAGTTATTATCCTTAATTAGTTGAACTAATTCTACACCTTGCTCTTTAGATATAGAAAGATAAGCTTCTTTTAAATCTACAGGTCGTAGTGATCTATGAATGCTTTTGGCAAATCCTTTTATTATTTTTAAGTGATCGCTTTTAGAGTCTTCGTGTAATTGATATAGCGTAGATTGAATACCGGTAGGAGTGTTTGCTATCATAATTGTACTTTTTATTTTTATTAACGATACAAAGTTGACGTAAATCAACTAGATAATAGTTATCAATAGCTGTACAAGAATGGTAAATGTGCGAATTATAGGTTTTGACTAATTCTAAACTCTTTAGGAGTAGTGTTCGTATTTTTTTTAAAGAATTTTGTAAAGTTGGTAACTTCATCAAATCCTTTATCAAAAGCTATTTCCTTTATGCTTTTGTTGGTACTAATTATGTCTCTTTTTACTTCAAGAATCACAAAATTGTCAATAAAGATTTTGGCTGTATTAAGAGTAAATTCTTTAACTACGCTATTTAGAGTTTTGGTAGAGATGTACATTTTATTAGCGTAATCCTTTACGTTTCTGGTGGTTTTAAAATCCTGTTCTACTAAGTTTTTAAAGTTAATGAAAGTGTCGTGATTTGCAGAAATACTTTTTTCAATTTGATTTTTATTAGTAAATCTTTCAAGCTTTAATAAATACAAATCCAATAAGGCTGCAATTATGTTGTTTTGCGCAAAGGTGTGTTGTGTTTCGATTTCAGTTTTTAATTGATTTATAAAACTCTCGTTTCCAATTAAATTATTGGTAATTGGAGAAATTAAATGGTAATTATATAAATGAGAAATTAGTTTAATGGAAGATTTAGAAAAATAATTCAAAACGAAATCTTCGGTAAATACCATTAGGTAACCTTCGTAATTAGCATTTTTTTGAAAAGCATGTACTTGGCCTTTTGCAATTTTAAGTACTGATCCTTTTTCTAAGTTATATTCTTTGAGATCAATGTAATGTTTTCCGGTCCCTTTGGTTACTACTAATAAAGCAAAAAACGAAATTCTATGAGGAAGTTTTGGGTTGTGGTCTTCAATCGTATCCAACCTTGGAAATAACCTACTAAGATTCAACAACTCGAAATAAGTTTTATTATCTGAATTTTTAAATGATATGTCAGGAATCGAATTCAAGAAGGAATATTATTGAGTTTTGTTGTTCTTATCAGAACATAAATATAATTGGATTAATCCAATATCTCAACTATATAGTCTACTATTATCGTGTTGTTTTGATTGACAGAATGGCTATAAATTTAGTTTAATACCTGTATTTATTTGCAAATGCAACTAGTGAAAGCATTACGGGAACTTCAATTAGTACACCTACAACAGTAGCTAGTGAGGCACCAGAATTTAATCCAAAGATAGAAATGGCAATGGCCACGGCTAGTTCAAAAAAGTTACTTGCCCCAATCATAGCAGAGGGTGCGCAAACATTGTGTTTCAGTTTTAAAAATTTACCAGCAAACCAACTTACAAAAAATATGAAATACGTTTGTAGTGTTAGCGGGATAGCGATAAGTAAAATATTTAATGGATTGTCAATTATTTTTTGTCCCTGAAAAGCAAATATAAGAACCAAAGTAAGCAACAAAGCCAATATTGAAATAGGTTTTAATCGTTTCAAAAACGTGTTTTCAAACCAATCTTTCCCTTTTGTTTTAATTAAAGTTTTATTGGTTAAGAATCCCGCAACCAAAGGAATTACAACAAAAACTACCACAGAGGTAATTAGCGTGTTGTAGGGAATTCCTATAACTTCTCCATTTCCATTCATAAAACTGATATCGAACCAAGAGAATAGTAATCCTACAATTGGAACAAAGGCAACCAATAAGATTAAATCATTGACAGATACTTGTACCAACGTGTAATTTGCATCTCCTTTGGTAAGGTAAGACCATACAAAAACCATGGCTGTACAAGGTGCAGCTCCTAATAAAATTGCTCCTGCAAGAAACTGTTCGGCATCTTCGGGAGTCATCCAAGCTTGGTAGAGTTTGTAGAAAAATACATAGGCAAACAATGCCATAGTAAAGGGCTTAATGATCCAGTTTACTACTACAGTGAGTCCAAGTCCTTTCCAGTTTCTTGAAACATATTTGAGCGAAGTAAAATCAATTTGTACCATCATTGGGTAAATCATGAGCCAAACCAAAATCGCTACAGGAATATTTACTGTATAAAGATTCCAGTCGCTTAAAACAGAGATACTATCTCCTGCAAGGTAACCAACACCAACTCCTGTTACAATGCACAAAAGCACCCAAATGGTTAGGTATTTTTCAAAAAATCCAATGTTAGATTCTTTACTCATAATTATTTAATTTTGGAAAAAATATAGAATAGTTCTGTTGCGATTTCAAACGAACGATAATCGTAAAATGCAGCCTCTAAAGGTGTATCGTCATAGTTTTTAGGGTCTTCATAACGAATAGGTATTCGTTTTTCACAACCTGCCACAAAAGGACAATTTTCGTCTGCGTGAGAACAAGTCATAATAGCAGCAAATTCTGCAGTTGGATTTACAGAATCATCATACATTTTGGAAAACATAACTAGGGGAGTCCCTTCGTTTTTCCACGATACGGTATAATGAGGATTGTTTTTTCCTTTCTTCAAAATATTGAAACCAAATCGTTCCAAAGAAGCAATAGCTCTTTCATTGAAAGCAGTTTCTTCCACACCTCCACTAAAACTATTAACCTCTATGTTGTAATAATCGGCAGCCACTTGCGCCCAAACTTGAGAAAACTGACTTCTTCTTGAATTGTGTGTGCAAATGAAATTTAAAAGGGCAGGAGTTCCTGCATTCTTTTTACCTTGAATGAATTGACTTAGTACTTCCAGTTCAGTTTTTCTATTTTCTGAAATGGAAGTAAAGTCTATTTTATCAATTACTTGTTTTATTTTACTGAACATAATAGCTAATTATTAGCAACAACCTCCACCTGGGGTACAAGTTTCTCCTGAACTTGCCATTGCAGATAAGTTTATTTTAATTTTTTCTTCAGGAATTCCGCATTTGTCTTTTGCTAAACAATCGGTAGTTAATGAGGTTAAAACGAAAGCTTCATTTTCCATTTCAATTCCATATTTACCAATAGTTTCTCCTTGGTATTCTACTTCAATCTCTTCATTTGTAATTCCCAGTTTGTTTTCAGAAAGCTCAATGATAGAAAGTAATTTTTCTGGATGTAACCTGTGGTCGTAGTCATTTGCTTCCCATAATTGGAAATTAACTACTTTTTCATTTCTAATGGTTCCTCCACAATCAATGAAGTTTTTTTCTACACTTCCCACTTCAGTTACATGAAAATGAGAAGGAACTAATGTTCCGTTTGGAAGTTTAAAACTAATTTCTTTTAGTTCTTTTAGTTTGTTTTTAAAATCGTGTAATTTCATTTTATTTAGTTTTGTTAATTGTAATATTACGATACTTATTATCAAATTTTTTTAGCAACAAGATTCACCAGAACAGCAGGAATGCTGATTGAAAAACTGCTCAAATATTGCTTTAAATTCAAGCCATTTTGTTTCGTTTATGCAGTAATTCATTGATACACCTTCTACAGTTCCTTTTATTATCCCGATAGATTTTAACTCTTTCAAATGTTGACTAATTGTAGCTTGAGCCAGACCAAGTTCTTGAACCAAATTGGAATTGATACAAGAATTAGTTTTTAGCAAATGCTGTAAAATAGCAACACGAGCAGGGTGAGAAAATATTTTCCCTATTTGAGCAAAGTCATTTTGCTCATCCGTAAATAGATTTGTTTTTGTTAGTCCCATAATTATATTGCAATATTACGATTAATAAATTTAATACGAACAATATCAAGATGATTTTTTTTTAAAACATAAATAATTAAAATGGTAATTAGATTTTTAAAACAAAATAGAAGAAGGCACTCAGAGATTATTACAACATAATGAGAAATGAATTCTAAATTATTTCAGTCTGTATATTTCCATTACATCTTTCATTACTCTTGTAAAATCAATGTTTAGGTCAATTAATTTTCCAGAGTGAACATCAAATACCCAACCGTGAACTTGTATTCCTCTTTCTATAAATGCACTTTGAACCTCAGCAGTTTTAATTACATTAATACATTGCTCTTCCACATTTAACTCTACCAGCCTTTTGTATTTTGCATCTTCATCTGTAATAGCATTAAGCTCGTCTTTGTGCATTCTATACACATCTCTTATATTTCTTAACCAAGGATTCAAAATTCCCAAATCGGTACTGTCCATGGCTGCTTTTACACCTCCACAATAGTAATGACCGCATACTACAATGTGTTTTACTTTTAAATGAACTACTGCATAATCTATCACAGACATTACACTTAAATCGGTATTGGGAACCATATTGGCAATATTCCTGTGGACAAAAGCATCTCCAGGAGAAATCCCCATTAGTTCTTCGGCAGTTACACGACTATCAGAACATCCTATATACAGAATATCTGGATCTTGACCTTTAGATAAATTCTTAAAATAATCGGAATCTAGAGCTAATTTCTCGTTTACCCAATTGGTGTTGTTTTTAAATATTTGGTCAATTTGCATAGTTCTTATTTTGATAGTCAAACAAATATAATCAACCCTTGGTTTTTTCCATTGATTAATTTTATTTTATTAAATTATTCCTCTTATTGAGGAAGTGGTCCTGTATAGGATAGGCAAGGATTATCCATAGGGATAAAACATTTTCTATTTATTCTAAAAGATAAATTCTCTGTATTACTTTCTTTTATTTCTAATGTTTTATAAGGTTTGTTTTGCCATTCTTGGTAGCAAGATTGGTTTAGTTCTAAGTTTTTGTAGTCGCTCATTTTAGGTTTGTTAATTTGTTCTTCTAAAAAAATAGCATAGCTACCTGGTTGTAATTGAAATCTAAAATTACCCAAACTATCCGATTGGAAATTAAGTATGATTTTTTCTTCCGAATAATTGTCGGAGATGTTTTTTACATAAAATATTTTATTCAAATAGGGGATTGGTTTTTTTAAACCTTCAAGCATTTCTTTTGTAGGAGCAGCTCCTCCACAATATACATTGGTGGTAGTTACTTTTCCAGAAACAATATAATTTTTTTCGTTATTCATTTTTGTATTTCTACAAGAGAAAAGCAAACTAGAAATAAAGAGTAAGTAAACTGATTTTTGTATGAATTGTTTTGTCATTGGTAATTGGTATTAGGTAGGCTTGAGTATAAATATATACTTTTCCTGGTTAGTAGATATAAAAAAAACCAACCTTGTAAAAGGTTGGTTTTGAATTATTAGATAGAATCAATTAGTTTTTAATCAATTTCTTGAATTTAATGATTTTCTCGTTCTGTAATTTCACGATATAAGTTCCTTTTGCAAGTACTGAAGTGTTTACTACAGTTTTGTTGATTAAGTCACCTTTCAATACAGTTTTTCCTTCGGCATTAATTATTTCGTAAGTGATAGGAGATTCATTGTCTGCTATTTCAATTGTCAACTCATTGAATACTGGATTAGGATAGATGTTAATTTCTTTCCCATCAATAGTTGTAATTCCAGTATGAGCAACAATAACATACATGTTGTTTGATGAATCAGAAATACAACCCGCATTTGATACAACTGTATAATACGTATCAGTTGCAGTTGCTGTGTATGTTTGATTAGTTTCTCCAGTAATCACTCCAGATAAATTGTACCATTGGTTTCCTGTAGTAGCATCAGAAGTAAGTACAAGCCCTGCAAGAGTAATTGTAGGTCTTGCTGGTGTAATAGAGATAAATGTTACCTCAATATCATGTGCAGCAGTTACATTAGAAAATGTATAAGAACCTGCAGTTACAGCCGTGTTGTTGTATACTCCATCTACCCATACAGAATCTATTTCGTAACAAGTGTTAGCAGTAAAAGTATAAGTTTTGCTAGCTCCACAGTTTACGCTTGATGCACCCAAAGAACTAATTGTTCCGTTAGCACCAGAAAAAGCAGTAATTGTGCTTGCTGGTAATAATTTGAAAGTTACATCAATATTGTGTGCAGTAGTTACATTGGTAAAAGTATAAGAACCTGCAGTTGCAGCCGTATTATTGTTTATTCCATCTACCCATACTGAGTCTATTTCATAACAAGAGTTAGCAGTGAAAGTGTAAGTTTTGCTAGCTCCACAGTTTACGCTTGATGCTCCAGCAGAACTAATAGCTCCGTTTGCATCAGAAGTAGCTGTAATAGTACTTGGTGTTTTAGATTTGAATGTTACATCAATATTGTGAGCAGCAGATACATTTGTAAATGTATAAGTTCCTGCAGTTGCGGCAGCATTGTTGTTTACACCATCAATCCATACAGAATCAATTTCATAACAAGTGTTAGCTGTAAATGTATAAACTTTACTAGCTCCACAATTTACACTTGATGCTCCGGCAGAACTAATAGTTCCGTTAGCACCTGAAGTAGCAGTAATAGTGCTAGCAGCTTTCAATTTGAATGTAACCTCAATAGATTGATCTGTAGTTACATTTGTAAATGAATAGGAACCTGCAGTTGCGGCTGCATTGTTATTTACACCATCAATCCATACAGAATCAATTTCGTAACAAGTGTTAGCTGTAAATGTATAAACTTGACCACCTCCGCAATTTACTGTAGTAGGAGCAGAAGGGCTAATTGTTCCATTAGATCCTAAATAAGGAGTAATAGTACTTGTAGTCATTTTGTAAGTTACATCTATCGTATGATCATCAGTTACATTTGAGAATGTATAAGAACTTGCAGAAGAAGCCGCACTGTTATACACTCCATCAATTAATACAGTATCTACTTCGTAGCAAGAAGCTGGTGTAAATGTATAAGTTTGATTACCGTGATTAGCCAAAGAAGTAATTCCTGAAGGGCTAATTGTTCCGTTAGTTCCTGCGCTTGCAGTAATGTTGTGGTTAGCTCCAGGATCATTCACATTGTAAGTACAAGTATTAGAACAACCAATAGCATCAGTTACTGTAATTGTGTAGGCTCCAGCACTAAGTCCTGTTAAAGAAGTAGCAGTAGATCCATTACTCCAAGAGTAAGTGTAACCATTTAAGGTATAGTTTAAAGTAATAGTTACTCCGGCAACTGTTGCATCTACACCAATATCATTGGTAGCTTCGTCAATTTCGAAAGAAATTACACCTCCTGTAGTTGGAAACGAAGGAAGGTTAATAGAAACGTTAGGAGTAATTGTACCAGGTGTATTTACAGTAGAAAGTTGTGTAAATGCTAATGTATACAATCCAGATAACTTAATATAAGGATCACTTTGCCATGAATTACCTAAAGCAGTGTAGGTATCAATATCTAAGCTTGCAGAGTTAAGTACAGCTCCTGCTGGTAATGCAGGAATAGTCATAGTACTAGTTGCTATAGCATTTCCAGAAGTTGCATCTACACTAAATGGAGCTCCAGGGAAACTATACGGAGTATTAAGAGTTGAAGTGTTAGTACCTCCAGTTGCAGCAGCAACAGAAGCAGTTCCGTCAGTTCCTCCAATACTAGAAGTGGCAGTACCTGTACAATTTACTGTAATTGCAGTAGGTTCAGTTACAGTGTAAGAGGCAGTTTCTATTTTACCTTCTGCATCTGTTACAGTTACAGTGTAAGTTCCAGCTGTTATGTTTTTGATGGTATCTGTAGTTCCTCCATTACTCCATGAGTAAGTGTAAGGAGCATTTCCAGATGAAATCTTTACAGTTGCCATTGCCAATGCGTCTCCGTTACATTTATTGTTGGTTCCGGTAACAGCTATTTTTAGGTTGTATTTTGTTGCAGAGTTTAGATCACTTTGCCAAACACCTCTACCATAAGTAGCAGCTCTAATTTTTCCTGTAGCATAATGTATTTCTAAATCTCTTACAGATGCTCTTGCAAGGTTTGTAAAGAAAGGAGTGAAAGCAGTCATTGTAGTATCGTAATAATATACACCAATATCAGCCCCTACATAAATTGCATCTCCAATACTGTTATCAACAGATACAACTGTATTAATTGGTAAGTTTGGTAAACCTGCAGATATATCTGTCCAAGTTGCTCCTCCATCTTTAGAGTAATGAACTTTATCACCAGAGCTGTATCCAGAGAATACAACCCATACTTTATTTTTGTTATGTTTAGAAACAGCAACCATCACTGGTGAAGCCCAAGAAACAGGTAAAGTTCCTGTAATATCTGTCCAAGTTGTTCCTCCATTAATAGATTTAGATACTGCATCATTTTTTAAAGCATATATCACTTGATTATCGCTTGGTGCGATTGCAAATTCGGTAATGTTTCCACTTCCTTGAGGAGTTCCTAAAACAGACCAATTGTCAGCTTTATTGTTGCTAATATACAGAGCAGGATGACCTCCAGCATATATTCTGCTAGCAACAACTGGATCTTGGTGAAATGAGCTGTAAAAATCAGCCCCAGATGCTCCTCCATTTGGAAGTCCATTAGTAACTTGGTTTTCTGTTAGCCCTCCATCATCCGATCTGTGAATTTGACTATTTGTATAACAAAAATAAAGAGTATTATTATCAGAATGGTCAATAAAACTTTCACCACCATCACCACCAAAAATATTGTGCCAGTCAGTTCCTGTTTTAAAGTTGGTTCCATTATCTTGCATTCCTGCATTAATAAGAGTAGAATCTGATTGTGAGATTCCAAATTTATTTATTTGAGAAATGTTTAAGTTATTACTGATATCAGTCCAGTTAACTCCATTGTCTCTACTTCTCCATATTCCTCCATCACTTCCTGCATAAAGAGTAGTGCTACTCCCTGGTTGGTAAGTAATTTCATGAAAATCTGAATGTACTGTTGGTTTTCCACCATCTCCTGTCCAATGTGAAATGATATCCCAAGTATATCCTCCGTCATTAGTTTGCCATTGGTTAATACTAGAAACAGTTACGTTATCAGGATTAGTAGGGTTTGCAGCAATAACTAAATCGTAAAATGCTTGTCCAGCAGTTTTATCTTGTCCATCCAAGTCATATCCTAATATATTAATAGAATCTGTATCGTCATATTGAGTTGTAAAAGAACTTGCACTATTTGAAGATTTATAAAATCCTAAAAACGATTCATTAGATGCTTTTCCGATTACAGCATATACATAGTTGGCATTTCCAGGAGTAACAGCAAGTGCTATTCTAGAAACATTAGAGGTTGGTAATCCTGATGTAACTTGAGTCCAAGAAGCACCAAAATTTGTTGATTTGTATAATTCAGTTCCAGAAGCATACACCGTGTTAGGAGTATTTGGTTTTAGTTCTGCATCTTTCAAATTGGGTAATGCTCCACCAGGAAAAGTCCCTGTAGTAGATGTAACCCAACCATCTGTAGTCATAAATACACCACGATTTGTTGTAACCAACATTTTCAAAGGGTTTGCTGTATCCATCAATAATCTAGATGTTTTATAGCCCTGTTGAACTGTCCAAGATAATCCTGTTGTATTCCAAGTATTTCCTCCGTTAGTAGATTTTAAGATTCCAATACTTCTTCTATCTCCCTCAAGGTCACCAGTTGCTAAGTAAATAGTTTGAGTGTTATTAGGATCAAATACTAAATCATTGCATCCAATTACGCCTAAAAAATCTGTATTGGTAGACCAGCTAGCTCCACCATTTGTAGATCTCCAAACACCACCATCTGGTGCTCCTACAAATATTATCATAGAATCTGTAGGGTCTACTCTAATAAAATTAAGTCTTCCTGTTCCAGTTCTCAATGCATTTGCAGGAGAAG
This sequence comes from uncultured Flavobacteriales bacterium, assembly GCA_964021785.1. GTDB lineage: Bacteria > Bacteroidota > Bacteroidia > Flavobacteriales_D > CAJJDF01 > CAJJDF01. Next base: position 38,079 of record CAXIAX010000009.1, on the reverse strand, counting down.
TAAGCGGTTTTCCTACGGGTCCAAGTGGAGACCAGTTTCCTACAGCCGTAGCAGATCTGCTATTTACATTATTTTGTTTAGCCCAGGTTTTAAAATTCTCGTAATTCGTATAAGGTAATATTACGTTACCAGTTGGGTAAACTCTAGGAATCATAAATGCTTCCCATCTTCTGAAAGGTTTATAACCACACCCTTTGGTTATTGTTTTTCCCTCCCAATGTGCATTAAATGTATTTTGAATCTCATAAAAGCTTGCGCCTTCATTGTCACCCATTTTTGTCCAATCTATAGGAGTTGGACTCGAAATAGGAGTTGGACTTATTTGCCCAGACATTGTGAGAGCAAATAAAAGCATGATGCTAAGTACTATTTTTTTCATAAAATTTAAAAAATTTATTTATTGATATTTGGTTTGCACAAATAACAAAATAAATCGTTTTATATCCTATAAAAAGTACTACGCAAAGACTACGCATTACGCTATTTTTATTGACTTGTAGGGGTGTTTTAGTCTGATTTTAGAGTCTTGTAGATTTTGGTTAAATAATCAGCAAGATTTTCCTCTTTTGGGAGGTTTATTTTCTTCGAAATTCTAAATCTTTTACTTTCGATAGATCTTAAGGAAGAATTTAAAAATACAGCAATTTCTTTGTTTTTAAATCCAATGGAAATGTAATAACAAATCACAATTTCCGATTCATTTAAATCGGGATGTAAGTTTTGAATCTCAACAAAAAACTTTGCATTTAGTTTATTTACCAATTCCGAATGACTTCCTCCAACTCCGGGAGAATTAGCCGCTTTTAAATGCAACTCTTTGTAGAGCTCATTAATTTTGTTTTGTTGCTCAGCAATATCTTTTTCTTTGGTAATACTCTTTACCACTTTTTTTAACTCAATAATGTATTCTTCTAAGTTTTTAGTTTTAATTTTTAACTTTTCATGGTTAGAATCTATGAAAGAAATGAGAGTCAATTCATCATTTAAGGCGTTAAATTTTGCTTCTGTCTTTTGTTTAAATGAGTAGTAAATAACAAGTAAAACTATAATGGCTAGCAGCAATACGATTGCAATAATTAATACTGTATTAGATTTATTATTAGCAGATTCTAGTTTTTTATCCGATTCAATTAAACTTTTATGTACTTCAAATGTTCCTTTTACATTTTCACTTAATACTTGCTCTTTAAACAAGCGAAGAGAATCTAAGTAGGCAATTTCCTTCTCTTTATTTTCTGTTTTCTTGTATATATCTATAAAGAACAAATACATTTCGGTTATAGCCGTATGATCCAACCTATCTTTGTTCTCTTCAAGTATAGATAAATATTTAAAACAAGAATCTATTTCATCATGCCTAAAATAGTAATTGATGTAATCGATATAAAGAAAATCATTGAAATATTGATAATCGTAATCCTTAATTGTGGGATGGTATTGTAGCGAATTAAATTGCGAGTAATATAGATTCGCAGTATCAATATTATCTAATCCCATATAGGAAGAAACCAACATAGAGTTTGCCAATAAATTATAATACTGGTCTTTCTCAAAGGATTCATATTTATCTATGTGCTCGTTTGTTAATCGGATACATTTTCTATATTCATGATCTAAATACGAACGGTATGCGGGAATTTGAAGGACATTTAGCATTCCTGCTTTGTCATTTATTTTGGTGTAAAATTCACTAGCGTTTTTAATGTAAAATTCTGCTTGTTCGTTTTCATTGATAGAATATAAACTAAGTGCCAATTCATGACTAGCATCTCCTGCAGTTTTATAATCTCTTTCGTTTTCTGCGTATTTTATCGATAAAATGAAAGACTCGTGTGCTCTAATTAAGTTATCTTCTGTTTTGAATAAAACAGATTGAAGGTAATAGTAAAGGCCTTTTTTATTGTCCAATACTTCCTCAATAGGTTTTGGAATTGCTTCAAGGAAAGAAGCCATTTTAGCTTGGTTGGTGGTTTTGTAATGAAATGCAGAATCTACTAATGCATTGTAATCACTAATTTTTTCGTTTTGACAAAAAAATGCATTTACCTGCAACAATAGTATCGCTATTAATAATCCGTTTTTCATTACGGCAAAAATAACTTTATTTTTTTTATTCCAACCATAAATTATTGGATTAGAAATTTTCTAGAAAAATCGTTTCATTAGTTCTACTTTAAAACTAGCGCCAACAGGTATTTTTTTATCTCCTATGTGTATCATATTTCCTTCTAAGGCTACAATGTGTTTTACATTTACAATGAATGATTTATGCACTCTTATAAATTCTTCGCTTGGTAACTCTAGTTGTAATTTTTTTAATGAACCAAGTGATAATTTTCTACCCAAATTGGTGTGAAAAGCCACATATTCTTTCATGCTTTCTATGTGAGAAATATCTTCATATTTTACTCTAAATACTTTAAAGTCGGACTTTATAAGCAAATGCTTGTTCTTATCATTTTCCTCTGTTACAGGCTTAGACTCTGGAGTAGAATTACTGTTTTTTAGTATCGTACTCGCTTTGTTTACAGCTTGTAAAAAACGTTCGAAACGAAAAGGCTTCAATAAATAATCGGCAACATCTAAATCAAAACCATCTAAGGCATATTCCTTGTAGGCAGTAGTAAATACAACCAAAGGTTTGTGAGTAAGAGTTCTTAAAAATTCAATTCCAGTAAGTTCGGGCATTTGAATATCAAGAAAAATAAGATCTACTTCTTGGTCTTGTAAAACCTGCATAGCTTCCAATGGATTGGCACATTTACCAACTAAATTCAAATGAGATAGTCGTCCAATATAGTTTTCCATTAAGTCTCTCGCTAGTTCTTCGTCATCTACGACCAAGCAATTGATTTTATGTATCATGTGTAGATTTTTAATTTTATTTCAAAACGGTTTTCAGAATTATCTATTGTTAATTCATGCTTATTTGGGTACAGTAAAGCTAATCGTTTCTTTATATTTTCTAGTCCAACTCCACCAACTTTATCTTTGGTAAATCTATTTGAGGGCACACTGTTTGCTACATTTAGCTCTGTGATTTCCTTGTCCGATTTTAATTCAATATGCACAAATCCCTTTTTTAAATTACCAATTTGGCTGTGTTTAAAGGCATTTTCTATAAACGGAATAAATAGGAGTGGAGCTATCAATTTCTCTTGAGACGCTATAGCAAGATCTACTTTTATATCTAAGGACGAACTGTCTTTTAGTTTCAATAAATCTATAAAGTTTTCTACATAGTTTATCTCACTTTTTAAAGGTACTTTGGCTTCACTAGATTCGTACACCATATAGCGCAATATCTCGGATAATTGCATGATACTATCCGAAGTTTTATCGGATTGAGTAACAGAAAGGCTATAAATATTATTAAGTGCATTGAATAAGAAATGCGGGTTTATTTGAGATTTTAAGAACTTTAGTTCCGTCTCTAATTTTCCTTTTTCAGCTTCAATGTATTCATTTTCTTTTTTTCTTGCAAAACTCATTATTTCAACCACTGTACTTCCCAAGAAACCAATTAATAAAGGAGCTATTCTAGGTAGCCATTTTACATTTCTAGGAGGGTTCATAAACCCCATTTTTGGTGGTTTTTTATCGGTAAAATGTAAATACCAATCTCCCCAAGGAAATATATCCGAGTATATGATAAAGACAGTAACAATTAAAAGCGCTATACACGATAATCCATACAATAGGTATTTCTTCTTGAAATAAAAGTTTGGAATTATAAAGCGTGCATTAATGGTAATTACAATGATAAATCCAATAAGTGAGAATAAATGCTGCACAATAAAAATATCAAGATTCTCTTTATTATCCAACAATAAAAATCGAAGGATAGACCAAAACCCCCACAAAAACAGGATCTGTTTAATTAGCTTAATAGTGTTGTTCTTTTTCATAAAGTAAATGTGACTATTTTTTATATCAATTTAAATTAAAATCAATAAACAGTAGGTTTATATGGCTAAACAGTCTCTTTTATCCAATATTACAGATTATTTAACAATTATCATCTTTATAGAGGTAGAATTGGTTTTGTTACTATAAAAAGGGCTGTTGGTTGAATAATCTTGTAATACTCTTTTTTATTATTGAAATTCGAACAACATAATTAATATGCAATATGGTGATAAGATTACTTTACAATATAAATTAAAAAAAATACAAAGTAAAATGAAAGCACAATTGATAGAGAAGGAACAAGTAGCAAGTTTGCACTTTCCAGAGAACAACACAAGAACAGAAAACGAATTTAATTCTCAATTAAGAGTAAAACTAAACAGAGCAACCTCTTTGGGAAATTTATTTCACGTGAAATCTATTATCCAGTTTTTGGATGATGAAGGATTAAAAGAAGTAAGAACGACCATTTGGGCAACCGGAGACAGACATATTGTATTAAAAAAAGGAGTGATTATCCCAATAAATAGAATCCTAGATGTTATTTCTTAAGAAATAAAAACAAGACTAAATTAACTATTATGAAATTAAGACTGAGTATATTATTATTGTTATGTATGAAAATTGGATTTACACAATCCACTTCACAAGTTTATACAGTAACAGGAAAAGTAGTGGACAATGCAGGAGAAGTAATTCCATTTGCAACTGTAGCTTTAAAACAGAATATTTCTGATTCATTGCTATCAGGTGTTTCTACTGATTTTGAAGGGAAGTATAGCATAACTACAAAACAAACTGATGTATACTTGGAGATTAGTTTTCTTGGTTATGAAACGCTTCTTTACAAGAATTTGAAATTTGATAAGCCAGTCTTAACTATTGAGAATTTAAAGCTTGAAGAAAACAGTAAAATGATGGAAGAAGTGCAAATTGTTGCCGAAAAATCATCTACCGAATTCAAATTAGATAAAAGAGTATTTAATGTAGGGAAAGATTTAACTAATTCTGGAGCAAGTGCTCTGGAAGTATTAAATAATGTTCCTTCGGTAAATGTAGATATAGAAGGAGGTGTAACTCTAAGAGGAACTAGTGGAGTTCAGATTTTGATAAACGGAAAACCATCAGTTTTATCAGAAGAAGCATTGGGTACGATTACTGCCGATATGATTAGCCAAGTGGAAGTTATTACTAACCCGTCAGCAAAGTATGAAGCAGAAGGTTCTTCGGGAATTCTTAATATTATTTTGAAAAAAAATGAAAAGAAAGGAATAAATGGTTCTGTTAGTGTAAATACAGGATATCCTGCCAATCATAGTGTTGGGGTAAGTATAAATAGAAGAGGTGAAAAATTCAATATTTTTAGTCAATTAGGTGCAGGGTATAAATCTTTGCCAAGAGATAACGAAAACATAAATAAGAATTTAGTAACCAATACAGAATTGTATTCGGAAGGAACTAATTTTAGAAATGAACAATTCTTTAATTTTGTTTTGGGAACTGACTATTATTTAACTAAAAACGATATGATTACTCTTTCTGGAAGTATAGCTTACGAGAAAGAAAGCAACCCAACTGAGACAAATTATACATTTACTAATGCATCTGGAGAGGTAGAAAAAGAATGGACAAGAACGGAAGAAACGGATGCAACAAATCCAAAGTTTCAGTATGAATTAAAGTATAACAAAGATTTTAAAGACAATAAGGAACACGATTTAAGTCTAAGTTTTATTGGGAACTACTTTGGTAAAGACCAAACTTCTATGTTTGGGAACACTGTTACTTTGGGAACTGATGATTTGGGAAATCAAAAAACGGCAACTGAATTCAGTGAAAGTAGAAATACGATAAACTTAGATTATACGAAACCATTTAAAAAGAATTTCACTTTAGAAACAGGAGTACAATACACACTTAATAATGTGAGCAATACATATGAAGTTCAGGATGAAATAGCTGGAGTTTATGTAACTGATGCAGGACTTACCAATACATTTGAATACAACCAAAATGTTTTTGGACTTTATGGAACTGGAGCTTATGAAAAAGGAAAATGGGGTGTGAAATTAGGAGTTAGAGCTGAACATACCGATTTATCTACTTATTTGGTAAATACTGATGAATCTAATGAACAAAACTTTATAAACTTATTTCCTTCACTACATACGTCATATAAACTAACAGATAGAGTTTCTTTTCAAGCAGGATACTCAAGAAGAATTTACCGACCAAGGCTGTGGGATTTGAATCCGTTTTTTAATATTAGCGATAACTTTAATATTCGTACAGGTAATCCAAATTTATTGTCAGAATATACGGATTCTTATGAGGTAGGAAGTATTTTTATTTTCGAAAAAACATCTTTCAATTTCAATATTTACGACAGGTATACAACTCAAGTTGTTGAAAGAATATCGGTTTTTGAAGACGGAGTTAATACATATACACCAAGTAACTTAGGGACAAGAAATACCACAGGTGCAGAGTTGAATTTTAAGTATTCGCCAAACAAAGTATTTACACTTAATGGAGATGCCAACTACAATATTTTTGTAAGAAAGGGTACGTATGAAAACCAAAACTTTGATTTTACAGGAGATCAGTGGCAAACAAAAATGACTGGAAAATTTAAAGTAAATAAAAAATTAGATTTTCAAGTTTCTGGAAACTATCAATCTAGAGTAAAGACTGTGCAAGGGATAACTTCAGGGAATATCTTTTCGGATTTAGGATTTAGTTACAAATTCCAAGGAGGGAAAGCGGTATTGAATGCAAGTGTAAGAGATGTTTTTGCATCAAGATATAGAGAAACAGTAGTAGATCAAGATGATTTTTACTTGTACAGCTACGGACAAAGAGGAAGATTTATTACCCTAGGTTTTAGCTACGGTTTTGGAAAAGGAGAAGCAATGCAATATAGTGGAGGGAGAAGAAGATAATAAGAGAAACTACGAAAACAAGAGAGATGAAAAATTACAATAAAATACTAATCCTATTTATTCCATTGTTGGCAATAAGCATGGGGTTTGTAGAAATAGCAAATAAATTTGATTCAAAAACAAAATCGAATAATGAGATAAAAGTCTATGATTTTGAAGCATTAGAGCCTTTGTTATATACCAATACGGAAAAGACGTATATAGTTAACTTTTGGGCCATGTGGTGCGCTCCATGTGTCAAAGAATTACCTTTTATTCAAGAATATGAAAAGAATAATCCCGAGGTAGAAGTATTGCTAGTGAGTATGGATTTTGTAGAAGACATTGAAACAAAGCTAAAGCCGTTTTTGAAGAAAAAAGGAATAACATCAAAAGTAGTATTGCTTGATGATCCAGATGCAAATTCTTGGATAGATAAAATAGACCCAAATTGGTCGGGAGCGATTCCATTTACAATTATATTCAACAATAAAAACAGAACTTTTCATACTCGTTCTTTTGCAAGTGCTCAAGACATAGAAGATGAAGTAAACAAAACAATAAATAAATAAATAAATAAATAAAAACCATGAAAAATTACAAACTAATTTTAACAACAATGCTTCTTGCAGGAAGTGTATTAATTTCGGGAAATACTTATTCTCAAGATAGAGAAGGAAGACCGCCAAGAGGAGAGAAAGGGGAAAGAGGAGGAAAAGGGAAAGGAGGACACAATCCAGAACAAACAAAAACATTAGAAGAAATAGGTGGATACAAAATTGGAGAAAAAGCAACTGATTTTAGTTTGAAAAACGTAGATAACTCTATGGTTTCTTTGGCTGGTATTGATAATGCTAAAGGGTATATCGTAGTTTTTACGTGTAATGAATGTCCGTTTGCTAAGATGTATGAAGATAGATTAATTGAATTGCACAATGAGTATGCTCCAAAAGGATATTCTGTAATTACAATAAACCCAAATAGCAAGGAGAGTAACGAGAGAGAAAACTTTGCTTCTATGCAAAAAAGGGCTAAAGAAAAAGATTTCCCTTTTGCTTATTTAGTAGATAACGGAGAAATTTTCTCTCAATATGGAGCAGTTAGAACTCCTCACGTATTTTTATTGGATAAGGAAATGACAGTTCAATACATAGGTGCGATAGATAATAACGCTAAAGATGCAGCTAAAGTAACTGAGAAATATGTTGAAAATGCGATCTCTGCGTTAGAAAAAGGAGAAAAGCCAAGTCCTAGTTTGACTAAAGCAATTGGATGTCCTGTTAAAGGATAATACTTAAATATAACTTTATTAGCCTCATGGTTATGCTTTAAATAATTTTTCCACCTAACTTTGCTTCATAATTAATTAAACACAATTAAATGTCATTAAAACGAAACCTAAAAAACACATTACTATTTTCTACTTTGCTATTTTCATTATCTAATTGTACACAGGAAGCTCCAAAAGAAGTTTCTGAAACCAAAGAAGATAATTTGACTTTGGCAAAAAAGCCAACCTCATGGATAAATGAGCGTGTAGAAAAAGCTGAAGCTAGGTTGAATGGGACAGAAGCAGGAAAAATTGTATGGCAAGCCATGGAGGCTCATGGAGGATTAAATAAATGGTTTCAAAACGGACCTATTTCTTTTCGATTTGATTATATGCCTGTATCAGGAGGTTCTGCAAAGAAATCAATTCAACAAATTGATACTTGGAGTAACAAAGCAGTGCATCAATCGATAGAAGATAAGGACGATACTTTTGGATGGGATGGAACCAATGCTTGGTATAAAAGAAATGATACAGCAGAGTTTGGCTATGATTTAAGGTTTTGGGCATTAACACCTTATTATTTTGAAGGACAACCTTTTATTTTTGATGGTCAAGGAGTGAAGCTAGAAAAATTAGCAGATAAAGAGATTGAAGGACAAGCCTATAACATTGTTAAGGTTTCATTTGATGCAGGAACAGGAGATGCACCAGATGATTATTACATCAATTATTACGACAAAAACACTCATTTGCTTAAAGCAATAAAATACATTGTTAGTTATCCGAAATTCTTTAAAGATGGAAATCATTCTCCAGAAAAGTTAATGATATTGACTTCTTATTTGGAAGAAGGTGGAATAAAATTAGCGAAGACTTTTGAAACCTATTCTACAGATGAAAATGGAGACAAAGGAGAATTGAAAACAAAAGTAGAAGTATCGGCAGTAAAGTTTATGCCAGAACTAGAGAATTCTTATTTTGAAACACCTAGTGATGCTAAATTGATTACAGAATAAGATTTTTTTGTAAGATTTTATAAAAATAACAGACAGAGTAGAAGGATTGTAAATTTCACCTCGTCTATAAGGGTAAGAACTAAAACCGCAATAAAATGAAAAAGATACTTTTAATATGTGTAGCATTGTTGACATTCTCAACAGTGTCAATGGCACAAGGAACAAAAAAACAGAAAGAAACGACTAAGCTAACTGTTGCTGAAAAGCAAGAATTGAAAAAAGACAAAGAAGCTTTGAATCTTACGGATGAGCAAAAAGCTAAACTTAAAGCGATAAAGAAAGAAAAAAAGGCTGCAAACTTGAAGGATTTACCTAAAAAGGAGAAGAAAGCAGCAAAGAAAAAGTTTAAAGAAAGAAAAATGGCTGTTTTAACGCCAGAACAAAGAGTTATACAAAAGGCAATTGACAAAAAAAAGAAGGAGTTCAAGAATAATTAGAAGTAACTGATTAGCTGACTATTTATAGTTAGATTGAACCTTTGCAGGTAAGGTATAGGGAAAAAAGCTTCAAAGATTCTATGAATTTTTGAAGCTTTTTTTTGTTAAATTTGAACGAAACCGTAATACCAATATTAGTTTGAGGCAATTGAAAGTTAAAAAAGGTGAGATTCTACAAAGAAAAGGAGATAGAAATACAAAAGCATATTTTGTAAAATCTGGCTTATTAAGAAGTTATTCGATTGATAAAAAAGGGAAAGAACACATATTTTTGTTCGCTCCAGAAGGTTGGATGATTGCCGATAGTGGATCGCAAGAACTTCCATCTACTTTATTTATAGAAGCCATAGAAGATTCGGAATTATCTGTAATGGATGTAACAGTTTCTCCTAAAGAACATGCCGATAAATTGGTAAAAAGATTGGCAGTACTGCAAAATAGGGTAATTATGCTTATGAGTTATACAGCAATAGAGCGGTACGAGCATTTTGAAGAAACTTATCCAGACATTGTACAAAGAGTACCTCAAAAAATGATAGCTTCTTACCTAGGAATTACTCCAGAAGCACTGAGTAAAGTGAAGAAAGAAAGATTTACTAAGAAATGATTATTGTTTCTTAATCTACATTAATCCTAGATTGAATTATGTTTATCACTTTTGTAAAACATTTAAAAAACAAAATATGAAAACAATAAAAATAGTCAATTTAATAAGTACAGGGTTATTATCATTATTAATGCTTTTCTCTGCAGGAATGTATTTTTTTAGTCACGGAGATGTTGAGATCTCATTTGGAAATTTGGGATTTCCATCTTTTATCATTTACCCTTTGGCTACGCTTAAGTTGGCTGGAATAATAGTGATATGGGTAAATAAAAACAAAACATTGAAAGAATGGGCTTATGCAGGTTTTTTCTTTAATTTAGTATTAGCATTGTCTGCTCATTTAGCTGCACAAGATGGTGAATTTGGAGGTGCATTAATGGGATTAGTTTTTATGTTAGCTTCATACTTTACTTGGAAGAAATTAGAAAAATAATAGAAGGGTAGGTTTAATAATAGTAAAAAGAGTCTTGAGCAATTGTTCAAGGCTTTTTTTATGTCTTTATATTTATTATAATAAGGTTTGCTAAGCCTTTTTAAGGCATGTTGTCAATTATATTGTAACTGCACTAGGAATGTATAATGATTATTGTTCAAGTATAAAGTAATGTATTCAAATAATAGTCATAAGGAATCTAATGATTATTGTTTTCTCAAATAGCTAATTTTTATTTCAAAAAAAAAGCGAATTCAAACAATGAATTCGCTTTTATAAAATCTAAATATATTTTATTACCTAGGTTCTTCTTTTTTAATAAGAGTAACATGACCTACTTTTTCATGTAGATCCCCATTGTTTCCATCTTTTGCCATTATTCTCCATACATAAACTCCTTCAGGTAGTGGTTCTCCAGTGTTGTTCTGTTTTCCATTCCAACCTATGCTAGGGTCAGTTGTTTGAAACATCATTTCTCCCCATCTATTAAAAATCATAAATTTAAAGTCATTTGGATCAATCTTCTCACCAGTTACACCAAATTCATCATTTAAACCATCATTATTAGGAGTAAAAGAGGTGGGTAAATAAAGAGTGTATAGACCATCAATTATTATGTTTCTAGTAATTGTATCCGCACACCCTTGAGCCGAAATAACGTATAACGTTACAGGGTAAACACCACTAGTATTATCTGGGAATTTCACTGTAGGATTCTGCATTGTAGAAAAAGTAGGATAGCCAGGTAAGTTAATTCCAAAATCCCATACCCATTGATTTACAAAACTACTAGAGTAATCATAAAAAGTAATATTAGGATTAGAAATATTTGTTGGCTGTGGATTTGCATCAAATGCAGCTACTGGAATATCATAAATGTCTATCAAATTGGTGTAGGTAGTATCTGATACACATCCATTAGGAGATGTAATTTTAACGTATACACTATATAATCCATTTGTTGTGTAAGTATGTACCATTGGGTTTGCAGTAGAAGTACTAGTTGTACCATCTCCAAAATCCCATTCTATTGACCCTATTGTCGAAGGTAGTGTGTTATTTGTAAAAGTAACGGTTACTGGTTTACATCCATTAGTCGTATCAACAGAAATATCTATTAATGGGAAATCAGTCTCAGTAGCAACATAAACATATGCTGTATCAGCACATCCACCTGTTGTGTCAGTAACAATCAATTGGTAATTAGTTCCCACATTTGGTTGAGCAGTAGTACTAACATTGTTTGGAGTTCCTAAACTTGAAGTAGGTGACCATGCGTAAGAATAATTATTAAGAGAACTACATGAAATTTTAACATCATCTAGTGCCCAGTTGTCTTGACCTGCACCCCCATGAACAGGCTGTATCCATCTAAAGATTGCATTGGTAACACCAGCAGGCATATTAGAAGAAAATGTTTGCCATCCAGTATTTACAATCCATCCTAAGTAATTGTGATTTCTTAGAGTAACCCAAGATGCACCTCCATTAACTGAGTATTGAAATAATACAGGATCAGTATTTTCTACATTGTCACAAGCTAACCCTGAGGCAGGATTACCTAATCTTATTGCATACTCAATTTGTGTACAATTTGTTATTGACATAGAGCTTGTTTGTACTGATCTAGTTCCAAATTCATTAAAATTTAATGAGTTTGGAAGTGAATTAGCACTACAACCTGTTCCGATAGCTCCTCCTGTTATGTTATTAATAAATGCAAAAGGACTTAATGAGTTGTCAAAGTCATCTTCTAAGTTACTTTCCGTGGCTGCAGTATCCAACCAAGAGGTTAAGTTTGCGAAGTCATTACATAGAACTGTATCTTTGTCAGTGAATGCTCTAACGGAAGGTTTTACACCACTAGAAACAAAAACACTTATAGTATCAATCTTTGTACATCCTTGTAAGTTCACAGCTGTAATGGTATATTTAAATAAACCAGATTGTGTTGGATTTAATATTGGATTTGGAATATTAGTAGCCGATAACATAGAAGCAGGAGACCAAGTATATGTATAAGTACCTGGAGTAATAGGAGTAATATCAAATTGAATAGGGTCTAATTTACAACTAGCTCCAGATGATTGCGAAAGATTGTAGGTGAAATTTGATGCAACAGTTACAGTAACAGTATCTGTATTTTTACATCCTCCAGATAAATCACTCATAACTTGGTAAGTAGTTGTAGCAGTAGGTTTTGCATTCGCAGGTATGCATGTATCACAATTAAAATTTGTTCCTAAAACCATTGGTGGCCCTGCAATACTAGTCCATTGAAAAGTATTTCCACCTTCAGCCATAAGGTTGGTACTATCACCTAAACAAATGGTAACATCAGGTGATGCATAGGTACTTTTAATAACTTCAACATCTAAACTGAAAGAAGACCTTGCAGGTATTGGACAATAACCATCATCAACAGTAATGCTAATAGAATTATTAGTATTTGCATTGGAAGGAACTCTCCATGTTAAAGTTCCAATTACAGGATTTATTCCAGAATAACTAAGTGTAGATCCTGGAAGAACTGCAGCTAAATTAGTACTCCAAAGAGTAAGTGTATCGATAGCATTTGAATCGATTACTGCAAAATCAACACTAAATGTATCTCCTTCACAAACTTCAATTTTTGTTGGGGATGCAATAACACCATCACCCCTTAGATTATATAAATAAGCAGAATTAGCATCAGGAGCAACATTTCCTTGGCAATTTTGAACCACTATTTGAATATCTCTCATTGTGGTACCAACTAATCTTGCAGAGTCATCATATTCTCTAACTTCAACCACTACAACAAAAGATCCCATTGTTGTGGGATTAAAACTAATTGTTCCACTATTATTTAAAGTCATAGATTGGATTGGAACTACTGAAGTATAAGGAGCAGGGTAAGTGTAATTTACTCCAGTATTAGATCTTGCAGAAATAAGAGTGTAAGTTAAACTATCTCCATCTGGGTCAACTGCACCAAAATTATAACTAGCAGGAAATCCAACACATACATAAGGATTTTGAACCCCAGTATACCTTACTGAATTATTACAAGTGTCAGTTGCGCTATTAAGGGTTGCTTCTAAATACATTGAACCCACATTATTTAAGTTAACAACTGCATTATTTCTAGCGTTTAATGATAAACCAAATGTCCATGTGTTACAAGGTTGAAGAGTAACAGTTGCAGAAAATAAATACCTTCTCCTTCCATCTACAGTACCTCCTGCACCAGCACACCTTGTGTTTGGTAATTCTCTTGGGCAAACTTGAGAAACGTCTAATCCTGCAGCATCCACAATAGGAAGATTAATAGGAGCTTGCGCAATTCCACAAGTATTAGTGGCAGTTACGTTTACGGAAGCTCCTGGACTTGAGCTAGTTAAGCAGTCTAACGTAAATTCTACCCATATTCTATATTGGTTGTTACCTAAACAATCGTAATAGATATTTCCTCCGGCAAAATGTACACTAAAGGAGTTGTATCCAATAAACAAAAAAATCAATAGGGATAAAATCTTCTTTTTCATAATTTTAAGTTGTCTTAAGGTTGTTTCTTTATTACGAAACGAAACCATTTATTAAATGGTTGCCTCTTGTATGTGTTAAAAATAACATTAATATTTGTTTTTATTAACAAATATTTAATTAAAATATTACACATAATTGTTAATTAAAATAAATGTAAAAATTAATGAAAAAAGAATGAGGTATGTTTGGATTCTAAATAGCAAGTTGTATATTTGCACCGGCAAGTCTCATACGACCAGCTCCTACTGAATCCCCCAGGTCGGGAACGGAGCAAGGGTAGGTGGTTGTAGCGGTGCGATATGAGTAGCTTGCCATTTTTTATGAATTAATATTCCTATTCATGAATTTTTCAAAATCACTTTTTTATTCTAATTTTTTAATTCTTTTATTTGCAATTTCCTGTACTCAAGAAATTGAAAAAAAACAAGAAACTATTGTTGTAGAAAACAAAGTTGTTGAAATTCCAACTATTGACTCGGCCGAAATTTTAATGGAAAAGCTAATAGCATCCCTAATTACCAATAGAAACGTAGAGGAAAAATTGAAAGAATATGGGGAGAATAACCCAGAACGATACATTATAATGTATACTAGATATGGTAAATTGAAGTTTACCTTATATAATAATACACCTTTGCATAGAGCAAATTTTGTAATGTTGGCAAAACGAAAATTTTACGACAATACTTTATTTTATAGAATTATTGATAATTTTATGATTCAGGGAGGAAATTCTGATAATCCAGAATTAAATACAAAACTGAATGAAATAGGAGGGTACAGGATTCCTAACGAAATATCTAGTTCTAGATTTCATAAAAAAGGAGCGTTGGCTATGGCAGTATCTCCAGAAGAGCAAAGATTTGGTAAAAAATCAAGTGCTATTAATTTTTATATTATTGAGGGAAGAAAAATGAATTCTTCTTATTTTAAATCGAAAGAAAAAGAAGGGAAAAAATTTACAGACAAACAAAAGGAAGTATACAAAACCAAAGGAGGAGCTCCTCATTTGGATGGTAATTATACTGTGTTTGGTGAATTAACTTCAGGATTTAGTATTTTGGATCGTATCTCTAAAATTAAAACAGATAAATACGATTGGCCTATCAAAGATTTTTACATAGATAGCATTAGAGCATATTAATTATTAATTTTAACTTATGGATGAAAAATTTATAGATGTAGAAAAATTAATAGCTAGTAAAAATCCAAAACTATTAAAACGTCTACCAAAATTCATTATCAGCTATCTGAAAAGAATTTTACACCAGGAAGAGATTAATCAAATATTACTTGAGAACAAAGAAGTGTTTGGTGCAGATTTCTGTATTGATATAATAAAAAGGTTCAATATTAAGGTAGTGGTAAATGGATTAGAAAATATTCCGACAGATGAAGGAGTTATTTTTGTATCTAATCATCCATTGGGAGGGATGGATGCAATGGCAATAGTTTCTGAAATATCGCCAATTAGGGATGATATAAAATTCATTGTAAATGACCTACTTTTGAATTTAAAAAATTTAAAAGGGATGTTTGTAGGAGTAGATAAGCATGCAAGTAATGCAAAAGCTTCTTTGCAACAAGTTAATGACTTATTTGCTTCTGATAAGGCGGTATTTTTGTTTCCTGCGGGACTAGTAAGTAGAAAAAAGAAGGGTAAGGTAAAGGATTTGGAATGGAAGAAAACATTCGTAACCCGAGCTAAAAAACACAATAAGAAAATTGTACCGGTTCATATTGATGGTGAATTAACCAATTTCTTTTATAGATTGTCTAATTTGAGAGAAAAGGTAGGAATAAAAGCAAATATTGAGATGTTATTTCTGGCAGATCAATTATTCAAGCAGAAAAACAAAACAATGAATTTGTACTTTGGAAAACCAATTTTACCAGAATCATTGGATAATTCTAAAAACGACAAAGAATTAGCAAATTTCATCAAAGATTTATCGTACAATTTGCCTAAATAAATTTTAATAATTCTTATTTTGAACCATGAATTTAGATTATATCATTCCAAAAATTGCAAGAGAGTTAATAAAGCAAGAACTTTCGAAAGATAAATTTGTTAGAAAAACGAACAAAGGAGATAATGAGATTTATATAATTAATCATCATAATTCTCCCAATGTAATGCTAGAAATAGGGAGGTTACGTGAAATAACTTTCGCATCTTCAGGAGGAGGGACAGGAAATGAAGTAGACATAGATGAGTTGGATACTTGTGAAGTTAATTACGATCAATTATTGGTATGGTCACCAGAGGATGAAGAAATATTAGGAGGGTATAGGTTTTTTAATTGTTTCAAGATTAAAGAAAATTTAGAAGAGATGGATATCTCTACCAAGCATTATTTCAATTTATCACCTAAATTTGTCAATAATTATTTGCCAACTACCATAGAATTAGGAAGATCTTGGGTACAGCCAGATTACCAACCTTCGGCAACTAATAGAAAAGGATTATTTACTTTAGATAATCTTTGGGATGGGTTAGGAGCGCTAGTTGTGCTGAATCCGGAAGTGCAGTATTTTTTTGGGAAAGTAACCATGTATACAGATTACAACAAAGAAGCAAGAGATATTCTGTTGTCATTTATGGATTATTATTTTCCAGATAATGAAAATTTAGTAGAACCAATAAGTGCTTTAGGAATTACGACAGACACAAGTCAGTTCATTTCGCAACTAAAAGGATTGGATTATAAAGAAGGTCATAGATTATTAGGAGCAAAATTAAAAGAGTTGGACGAAAGAATACCTCCGTTAATTAATTCTTATATGAATTTATCGGACACAATGATGACGTTTGGAACAGCTTCTAATCCCGATTTTGGAGATGTAGAAGAGACGGGGATTCTTGTTACGATAGCTGATATTCACCCTTCCAAATCGGAAAGGCATGTAGCCACATTTCACAATTAAAAATAAGGAAAATAGACTTATCTTGTCTTGAATAAAAAGGGATAAAATAGGAATAGGAATTTATCAACAAAACCGCTAAAAATAAAGGGTTTTATTGTTGAAAAGTCCATTTCATTTCATTGTATTAAAGTCACAAATTAGTTATATTTGTTCTTTATACTTTTAAAAAACATAGAAACGCGATTATGAGCGAAGAAAATAAAGGAAATTACTCAGCAGATAATATTCAGGCCCTCGAGGGTATGGAGCACGTGAGGTTAAGACCTTCCATGTATATTGGTGATGTAGGTATTAGAGGATTACACCACTTGGTATATGAAGTAGTGGATAACTCTATTGATGAGGCTATGGCAGGGTATTGCGATACTGTTCACGTAATAATAAATGAAGATAACTCTATTTCGGTAGAGGATAATGGAAGAGGGATTCCAACAGGAATGCACAAGAAAGAAGGAGTTTCGGCTCTTGAGGTTGTAATGACTAAAATTGGTGCAGGAGGGAAGTTTGATAAAGATACCTACAAAGTATCAGGAGGACTTCACGGGGTTGGTGTATCTTGTGTAAATGCTTTATCTAATCACTTGAAAGCGGAAGTATTTCGTGAAGGAAAGTCTTTTGTTCAAGAATATGAAAAAGGTAAGCCAGTATACCCAGTAAAAGAAACAGGGACTTCTGATAAAAGAGGAACTACGGTAACCTTTATTCCAGATGATACAATCTTTAGTGAAAGAACTTATAGCTACGAAACATTATCTACAAGATTAAGAGAACTTTCTTTCCTTAATAAAGGACTTACTCTTACTATTGAAGATAAAAGAGAGTTAGATGAAAAAGGAGAAACGAAAAAAGAAACTTTTTTATCTAAAGAAGGATTAAAAGAATTTGTTCAGTTTTTGGATTCTACAAGAGAGCCAATCATTGAAGATGTAATTCACATGGAGGGTGAGAAAAACGGAGTGCCAGTAGAAGTAGCAATGATTTATAATACTTCTTACTCTGAAAATATTTTTTCTTACGTAAATAACATTAATACACACGAAGGAGGAACTCACTTATCTGGTTTTAGAAGAGGATTAACAGGAACACTTAAAAAGTATGCTGAAGAATCTGGATTATTAGATAAATTGAAGTTTGAAATCTCTGGAGATGATTTCCGTGAGGGATTAACAGCAATTGTATCGGTAAAAGTCGGAGAGCCACAATTTGAAGGTCAAACAAAAACTAAATTAGGAAATAGAGAAGTAAATGCTCCTGTTAGTCAGGCAGTATCTCAAATGTTGACAGATTATTTGGAAGAACATCCAAATGATGCTAAAACGATTATACAAAAAGTAATTCTTGCAGCTACGGCTCGTCATGCAGCTCGTAAGGCAAGAGAAATGGTACAAAGAAAGACAGTAATGTCTGGAGGAGGATTACCAGGAAAACTTTCTGATTGTTCAGGAAAAGATCCAGCAGAATGTGAATTATACCTAGTGGAGGGAGATTCGGCAGGAGGTACAGCTAAACAAGGAAGAGATAGATTCTTTCAAGCCATCTTGCCATTGAGAGGAAAAATATTGAATGTGGAAAAAGCAATGCACCACAAAATATTTGAGAACGAAGAGATAAAAAACATGTATACTGCTCTTGGTGTAAGAATAGGAACAGAAGAAGATAGCAAAGCATTAAATCTTGAGAAATTAAGATACCACAAGATTGTTATTATGTGTGATGCGGATGTTGATGGATCTCACATTGAAACATTGATCCTAACATTCTTTTTCCGTCACATGAGAGAATTGATAGAAAAAGGATACATATATATTGCAACACCACCGTTATACTTGGTTAAAAAAGGTAAAAAGCAGAAATACGCTTGGAATGACGAAGAGAGAGATGCATATATCGAAGAATTAAAAGGATCTGGAAACGAATCTTCAGTAGGTATTCAAAGATATAAAGGTCTTGGGGAAATGAACGCAGAGCAATTGTGGGACACTACAATGAATCCAGAAAACAGAACTTTACGTCAAATCACAATAGATAATTTTATTGAAAGTGATAGAACTTTTTCAATGTTGATGGGGGATGAGGTTCCACCAAGAAGAGAATTTATCGAGAAAAATGCAAAATATGCAAATATTGATACATAATTTTCGCTTTTTACTTGCAGATTAAAAAGTAAGTAGTAGATTTGCAATCTCAATACGAAACAGTATTAAAAGAGTTCAAAATAAAAATACAAAGTGATACATAATTTTCACTTTTTACTTGCAGATTAAAAAGTAAGTTGTATATTTGCAATCTCAATACGAAACAGTATTAAAAGTTCTAAAAAAAACAAGATTATCTTAATTCCTTATCGGGAGATTTAACTCTAGAATTAAGCAATATATACTACACTTTTCGGGGTGTAGCGTAGCCCGGTTATCGCGCCACGTTTGGGACGTGGAGGTCGCAGGTTCGAATCCTGCCACCCCGACTTTTAAGAAAGCCTTTCAATTAATTTTGAAAGGCTTTTTTTGTATACGGATATTTTTTTGAAATTAGGATTGTTTTAAATCTTAGTAGAAATAGAGTATTGGATAAAATAATAGAATAGATAAAACAGATCGATTAGATTCGTTTTAAGCAATCATATAATTAATAGTAAGAATGTGTGTAACTAATAATAGAGAAGAAGTTCTTAGTCGAATATAACAGGAAAGGGAATCTATTTGATGACCTATATTTTCAAATAGGTAAATTCATATTTCTCTGTATCCGTAACTGAAGAAGTGTAAGTTCTTTCTCCTTTAAATACAACTTCGTCATTCTTTAATCTATCAATTAATAATAATTCGTCTGCATTTACACCCGTATACGAAGTAGTAACTCCTGAACTTGTAACAGAACTGATAGATAAAATGATTGCTTCTTTATTTTTTAAATCAAGATTCTTACTTTTTTTAGCAAAAAACCAATCCCCAATTTCTGTTTTGCTATATCCGTTTTCTGTAATGATTCGTTCATAGGTAAAATCTTTTCTTATTGTAAACTTTACGGTATAATCGTAAGTCTGATTAAAACTTCCATTTACATACTCGTTCGCTTTGCTATCTGCATAGTCTATTTCAGTATCATAAATTCCTGGAGATTTGTAAGAATAAGTTCCTGTAGAAAGATTCCAGCCACCAGTTATTCTAGCTTTTCTCGTGCGCAAAGATATTAATGGATCATTTTCACCTTTTTTGCATGAAAAGGAAAGAAGGATAGAGAAAAATAAAACTAAGGCTATGGCAATTTTGTTCATAGGATAAATATAATAAATGAAATTCTTATTTATTTCATTTCAGGTATTTCATTTGCTTTTTAAAATAGATTCAATATTCTTCTATCGGTAATCGCATCTATGAGTTGGATGTGAGGTAAGAGTGTGGTAATTTTCTACACATTGAGAAGATTATGCCCATTACTTATTTTTGTAATTAACATAAGTTACTGACAATCAGTAAAAAATATTTGTGGCACAAAAATGACACTATAGCAAGTGTTCTTAACGAGTAAGAGCTTAAAAGAAACTAATTAAAACTATAACATTATGGGACACATACAAGATCAAATAAAAGGAAACTGGAATCAATTAAAAGGAAAAGTAAAGCAAGAGTTTGCTGAGCTGACCGAAGATGATTTAAAATTTGAAGAAGGAAAAGAAGAGGAACTTCTAGGGAGACTTCAAGAGAAAACAGGAAAAGCTAAAGGTGAAATTATCAGTTTTATCAATAATCTATAAGACTTAGGAATTCACCCCAACAACACAAATCAATTTATATAACCTTAAAAAACAAATTATGAGAACTATTAAAATAACAGTATTAGCAGCATTAACATCAGGACTTTTATTATCAAGTTGTAAATACGAAGAAGGACCTGCAATTTCGGTATTGACAAAAAAACAAAGAGTAGAAAATACTTGGGTAATTGATAAAGCTCTAGACAATGGAGAGGATGTGACTAGTGATTTTGACGAATATACTTTAATAACAGATAAGGATGGAGATGCAAAATTAAATGCGTCCTATACTTTTGGAAATTTCACGTATGACGCAGAAACTAACGGAACATGGACTTTTGAAGACAGTAAGGAATCAATAAATTTCGATTATGAAGATGATGATGCAGACAAAACGTATCAAATATTGAAGCTAAAATCAAATGAAATGTGGTTGAGAGAAAAAGGAGATGATTTGGAGTTGAGATTAAAATCTAAATAATTACAATTCTCTATAATATTTAATGAGCCTATGCATCTACATAGGCTCATTTTTGTTTAATATTCACCAATAACACACAACATGAAAAAAATAATCACACTAATAATACTTACGGTTTCAATTTCTATGGGAAATTCATTTGCCCAAAAATCTGCAATTGGAGTAAGAGGAGGAGCAGCCAATGGATTAACTTTCAAAACCTACAAAGGTTCACAATCTGCATTCGAATTTTTATTATCTACCAGATGGAGAGGATTTAATTTTACAGCTTTAGCAGAAAGGTATACTTCACCATTTGATGAGAAACAACTAAGGTTCTACTATGGTGCAGGTGGGCATATTGGTAGATGGAACGATAATTACAACCCATTTTATGAAAAAAATGGAGGTTATACTTTACTGGGTGTAGATGGTATTGTAGGAATAGAATATGATTTTGAAGCCATACCATTTAACTTAAGTTTGGATTGGAAACCGTCTTTTAATTTAACTCCATCTAGTTCATTTTGGTATGATGAATTTGGTTTGTCATTTAGATTTACTTTTTAAAAGTCCCAAATCTTAGGATTAAAGCGGTTTTAATAATCGCTTTTTTTTGTTTTAATGTATATTTACCATTCATGTAAAATAGAATACTATGAACTTTTTGGCAGATACAGTATTGTGGAGAACCGAAATAATATTTACACTTTGTGTATTTGTTGTATTACTTCTCGTGTTGTTATTTTACATCAATGAATCTAAAAAAAGAAGGCTCAAATTAGATTCTCGTCACGATAGATTTATCAAGTTATTCGAGAACTCTAATGATGCAATAATTATCACTAATCAATCTGGTCATATTTTAAATGCTAATAATACAGCAAAGCAAAAATTTGACATTAAAGAAAAGCAAAATAATCAATCCTTGTTTAGTTTGTTCCCCAAAGAATCGCAAAGAAAAATCTTTGACAGATTAGAAATAAAAGATACTTACGTACAAGAGCTTAGGTTAAATGCACTTTCTGGAGATAAATCAATCATGTCTGTTTCGCTTTCTATTGCACAATGGGAAGAAGAAGAAATTCCATATTTTGGGTATATAATTGAAGATGTAACAGCAATATTACAATCAGAGAAAGAACAAAAAGTAATAAACTCAATCTACAAATACAGTAACAGTGAGGTTTCTCAAGACGAATTTCTTAAAAAAGTAATTCATTCTATCTGTAGTGAATATGGTTTTGAGTTTGGAGAGTTGTGGGTAAACAATGAATCGGCAATAAAATTAATTACCAATGATTCGCTAGATAATAACAAAACAGAGATTAAGATTATTCACCATGATGATATTGAGTCGGAGTTATTGAATAAATTATTGTTTCAAGATTCGACTTATAAAGTGAGAAATTTTAATGCAATAGATGAATCTACTTACCCTAGAATTGGTTTGTTTCAAAACCAAGGATACAAGCATGTGGTAACTATGCCAGTGGTGTTTAATCATAAAATTTCTGTAGCATTTTTTCTTTATTCCAAAGCAAATTATATCAATGTAGAGTTGTTTGATAGTTTGTTTTTGGCAGTGAACATAATAGGAGAAATAAACGAGCGAAAAATCATTGCGAATGAATTGGAAGAAAAACATTTGTTGCTAGATGAAGCCGAGAAAATATCGGATGCTGGGAATTGGGAATGGAATTTTTTCAATGACACTCTGTATTTTTCTAAAGGTTTCTTGAAAATATATGGTAGGGAAGAGAAAAAGTATAGCGATACATTGGAACACGAAGAAGATATCTTTTTTCAAATTCATGGAGATGATGCAGATAAAGTTAAACTTGCCATTGATACAGCAATAGCCGAAAAGAGAAATTATTTTGTGGAGTATAGAATTACCGTAAAAGGATTTATTAGGCATATTATAATGAGAGGAATCCCAAAACTAAACCACAAACAGAAGGTGTATGCTTTTTTTGGGGTAATTCATGATATTACTTCTCTGAAACGCGAACAAGCCAAAAAACAGAAAATAGAAAGAATTAATTTTACTGGGAGAATGTCGCAAGTTTTGGCACATGAGATTAGAAACCCACTATCAAATATTAATTTATCTACCAATTTTCTGAAAGAAGAAATTGAAGAGGAGGAATTGGTAGAATACATTGATTTGGTTCAGAATAACTCGAATAGAATAAATGAGATTGTGACTAGTTTCTTGAATCAAACAAGGAAATATACTATTGCTTTAAACCAGGAGTCGGTTCATTCTATTATTAAAAAATCTATAGAATTGTGTAGTGATAGGTTTACACTATCGGGTGTAAAACTAGAGCAAAACTTGGGCGAAGACTGTAAAATAATGGCAGATAATAAAAAGCTTCCTTTGGTTTTCTCTAATATCATATTGAACGGAATAGACGCACAGTCAGAAACAGAAAATTCTGTAATTAGTATAGGAACAGAAAGGGTAGAAAACAAAATTGTTATTTCTATTTCGGATAACGGAATTGGTATGAATCAAGCAACCATAGATAATTTATTCGAGCCATTTTTTACCAATAAGAAAAAAGGATTGGGAATTGGAATGGCTGCAGTAGAAAACATAATTACTCACCATGATGCCGATATCGAAATAGATTCAAAACTAGGGGAGGGAACAACATTTAAGTTTATCTTCGAACTAGCTTAGATTTCTATCTCGTATTGTGAGATTTTGTTGTACAAAGTTTTTCTATCTACACCAAGAATTTTAGCAGCTTTAGATTTGTTGTAATTTGCTTTCAACAAAGCACTCAGTATTGCATTTTTCTCCGCAATTTCTACAATAGTTTTCAAATCTGAAATGTCGCCCATTTCCAAGTCGTCTGCTTCATTGTTCTCAAGAAATGTAGAATTTTGTATCTCAGGGGGGAAGTTTTCGCTTTTTAGTATTTCACCTTCACACATCAAAACAGCTCTTTTTATCATGTTTCTTAATTCCCTAATGTTACCAGGGAAGGAATATGAATTTAGAATTTCAATTACTTTTTTATCTACAGATGTGATATTTTTATCTAACTCTTGATTTGAGTTTTCTAGAAAAAACTGGATAAAGTCAGTTAATTCTGCTTTTCTTTCTCTCAATGGAAGCAAGTCTATTCTAAACTCATTTACTCTAAAATATAAGTCTTCTCTAAATTTATTACTGTTTACTTTTTGTTTCAAATCATCATTGGTTGCCACAATAATTCTTACATCTACTTTTATTTCTTTTTCAGATCCTATAGGTTTCACAGTTCGCTCCTGAATAACTCTCAGTAGCTTTATTTGGTTGTCGTAGCTCAGGTTTCCTATTTCATCTAGAAACAAAGTTCCTTTATTTGCCAATTCAAATACTCCTTTTTTGTCGTTCAAAGCTCCAGTAAACGCGCCTTTTTTGTGCCCAAATAATTCGCTTCCGGCAAGTTCTTTAGGTATTGCGCCACAATCTACAGCTACAAAAGATTCATTTTTTCTTTTGCTCTTTCTGTGAATTTGCTTAGCCGTTACTTCTTTTCCTGTTCCACTTTCACCAATAAGCATCACAGTCATTTTTGTAGGCGACACTAACTTTATAAGCTTGTTTATTTGCTTAGATTTTAATCCAGATCCTTTTACAAATTCCGCTTTAGATTTTATTTTTTTCTCACTTGTTTCGTTCTTTTTTTTATCCTTCGTAATAACATTGGTATGTTTCAATGATTTATTGATCATAGCCAGTATTTCATCAGGCATTATGGGTTTGGTTACGTATTCGTAAGCCCCTTTTTTTATAGATTTCACAGCCAAATTCACATCCGAATATCCAGTTATAATAATAATCTTAGATTCAGAGTTAATTTCTTTGATTTTATCTATCATAGCAAGCCCATTCATATCGGGCAATCTATAATCACAAAGAATTACTTCATGCTGTTTTTCTTTCAGTTGATTAAGCCCTTCTTTTCCTGTAAGTGCGCTATCTACTTCAAAACCTTTTCTAGTCAAATAGGTGCGTAGAAGCTTACATGTATCAACATTGTCATCAATTACAAGAATTTTGCTCATATATTAGGGTGTAATTAGGGTTTTATGTATATTAAATTCAATCAAATTTGTATACATTTATTCATTCACATTAAAGATATATATTTTATCTCATGACACAAAATACAAAAAATAGAAGGTTATCAACTTATGCTTATTTAACAATAATCATTGCCGGTTTGTTATCCTTATTGTACGTAGGGAGCAATATTATTTTCCCAATCATTTTTGCTTTTTTTCTAGCACTTCTGTTGTTACCAGCAGTAAAACGATTGCAAAAAATTGGCTTTAATCATTTTTGGAGTTCTATTAGTACTGTTTTTGTTATTTCTTCAGTGATGTTTGCGTTTGCATATTTGCTTTATTTTCAAGGATCTGTTTTGGTAAATGAATTTTCTGAGGATAATAAAACGGCACAAATAGAACCTGAAAAAGTAATAGAGGATGTGGTTGATGGAGCTACAGAAACTGTAGGATTGTCTAAATCAAAAAAACGCAGTACGAGTAAGGCAATTTTTGATAAAGTAGTGTCTTTTTCTGGAACTTACTTAGGAACTTTTTTCTCAGGGTTACAAGAAACTTTGTTTTTTCTAATCTTAACGCCCATCTATGTTTTCTTCATGCTTTATTATAGAATGAATCTTTTCGAATTTATAAAAAAGAGATCAAAAGAGGAGAGTAGAGAAAGTAATTTGAAAACTCTAAAGTCGATTGAGGAAATGGCTCAAAAGTACCTTAGAGGATTAGTGGTTGTAATTTTTATAGTAGCTTGTCTTAATATAATTACTTTGTTTGCTTTTGGGATTCAGAGTCCAATTTTTCTTGGTTTAGTATCGGGAATATTAATAGTAATTCCTTACATAGGTGTGGCAATTGGTGGAGCAGTTCCTACAATTATCGCATTAATGACAAAGGATAGCTATTGGATAGCAATAGGAGTGGCAAGTTCTTATGCTTTTGTTCAGTTCTTGGAAGGTAATTTTATTACTCCAAAAATAATAGGAGATTCAACCAATCTCAATCCTTTGGTTATCATCATTGGGATTGTTGTATTAGGAGCATTGGGTGGCGTATTGGCTATGATTGTAGCGGTACCTCTTTTTGCTTCTGTCAAAATTATTCTAGAAAACTCTAAGAACTATAAGGAGTTTGCTTTGTTATTAAAAAATAACATCACCAAACCTTAACTGTGTAGTTGTTCTACACAAAGTAGTTTCTATTCTACACACGCTTTCATTCATTGTAATTTAAAACATTAAATACTAACTATTTAATGTTTGGCATTATTATGTCATGCTACTATGTATTAATCATCAATACATAGATACAATGGGAAATTTACTTTACATAATCGCAATCATACTTTTAATCGGATGGGCCGTAGGATTCTTTGCCTTCAGTCTTGGAGGTTTTATTCATGTTCTTTTAGCAATTGCAATCATTTCAATTCTATTAAGAATAATTAAAGGTGCACCAATAAAGTAATCACAATGAAAAAGCGAAATAAAATAATAGTTGCCATTTTGGGAATTTTGATAATAATCAGAATGGCTTTGCCTTCCATAGTTAAAGATATTTTGAATAATAAATTGGCAGAACTAGAAGGATATTCAGGAACAATAGAGGATGTAGATTTAGCTCTTTATCGAGGAGGATATAGCATCAATGGGCTAGTGCTTTTTCAGGATGGAATGAAAGAAAAGCCATTACTAGAAATAAATAATATCGATTTATCACTAGAGTGGAAATCAATTTTTAAAGGATCGGTAGTAGGAACAGTAGTGCTGTTAGAACCTAAAGTTAATCTTATCCAGAGTAAAAATGAAGGAGAAGAGAATAACTACGAAGGAGTAGAAGAAGCAGGAATAGGTGATATTCTTTCGGAGTTTTTTCCTCTAAAAATAAATACGTTAGAAATAGAAAACTCTACCATTCTTTATACTGAGGAAGATACGGAAACAATATTTGATGTAGCGTTTAATGAATTAAATGCAACCGTAAAAAACATAACCAATAGTTTGGAGCTATCTGACACTAAAGTAGCTTCTTATGAAATGAATGCCAAGCTACAGAATCACGCTCCTACTTATTTAAAAGGAACTTTTGATCCTTATGACAAAGACTTAACTTTTGATGTAGATTTTAAACTAGAGGAGCTTAAATTAACTTCTTTGAATGGCTTTTTTAAAGAATATATGAATGTTGATGCCGAGAAAGGAAAGTTTCAGCTGTATTCTGAGGTAAAATCAGATTCTGGAAAAGCAGAGGGATATATCAAGCCTTTGATTATTGATTCTCAATTTTTATCTGTTTCCAAAGGAGATTCTAGTGATAATTTATTGCAAAAGGTATATGAAGGAGCAATTGGTGGAGCATCTAAATTAATTCAAAATCCTAGAGAGCAACAAATTGCTACGAAAATTGAGTTTACAGGAAATTTGGATGATCCCAATATTAAAACAATAAAAAGTGTAATCTCTTTAATGAAAAATACATTAATAGATGCCTTAGAGCCAAGAATTGAAAACATTCTTAATAACTAAAAACAAATTTAAAACAAACACAATGAACGATATATATAAACAAGTAATAGATAAATTACAGGGATGGGGAGAAGGGTTTATACTCATGTTGCCCAATTTGGCAGCAGCAATCGCAATACTGGTATTATTCATTTTTTTATCTAGAGGAATAAGTAAACTGTTTTTGAAAATAGTAAGTAAATTCTCTAAAAATGATGCCATAAATAAATTGTTGGCAAAGATAATTACGGTTTTAATAATGATAGCTGGGTTATTTATTGCACTAGGAATTTTAGACTTAGATAAAACCGTTACCTCATTATTGGCAGGTGCCGGAGTAGTTGGTTTAGCAATAGGTTTGGCTTTTCAAGATCCTATTCTTAATGTGATTTCGGGTATAATAATGAGTATGAGAGAGCCTTTCAATATTGGCGACCAAGTAGAGTCAAATGGATACCACGGAACAATTACAAAAATAAGTTTGAGATCTACCAAGTTGAAAAGATTTACGGGAGAAGATGTAATTATTCCTAACAAAATGGTGATTCAAAATCCATTGGTAAATTATACCTTAACCAACTACAGAAGAGTAGATATAGCTTGTGGTGTAGGATATGAAGATGACTTGGAAGGAGCGCAAAAAATTGCGATTGATGCCATAGAAAAATCAATTGATCACGATACAACAAGACCTGTAGAACTGTACTATGATGAATTTGGAGATAGTTCAATCAATTTTAACTTAAGGTTTTGGTTAAATATGTCGGAACAAAAGAACTACTTGGAATATAAAAGTAAAGCCATAATTGCATTGAAAAAAGCATTTGATAAAGAAGGAGTGAATATTCCATTCCCTATCAGAACGCTTACTATAGATGAAGGTTCGCCTTTAGATAATAGATTAAGTAAAAGGTATTCAGATGATAAATCATCTTAGAATAAAGCAAAGAGTAAATTATTAACCAAAAAAAACAAAACAACATGGAAACTGTATTAAATAAAAAAGCAAAAGCAGAATTAGGATTCGATAGAAAAGAAGCCAAAGAAATTGTAGGAAAACTAGATGAACTATTATGTACTTATCAAGTTTTTTTTCACAAACTACAAAATTACCACTGGAATGTAGTGGGAGGAGAATTTTTCGATTTACATGATGTGACACAAGAAATGTATGAAAAAGGACTCATAAATATTGATGAAGTAGCAGAACGTATTAGAGTATTTGGAAGTGTTCCTCAATATAAAATGGCCGATTATGTAGAAAAATCTTGTGTGAAAGAAACCACACACGAACTGAGTTCGGATAAAATGACTCTTAATTTAATAGATGATATTGTTTGTTTAATTTCCTGTATGATAGAGTCTAGTGAGTTTTCTAATAGAAACGGAGATTTAGGAACAGTACATATGATGAACGGAATGATAAAAGAATTTGAAACCTACCACTGGAAACTAAGTTCTTGGATAAATAAAAAGTATGAGTCTAATTAATATTATGAGTAAATTACATTAATATACTAACCTTATAAAACAAATAACATGTCAAAGAAAAGCAACACATTATTAGCAACCGGAGTAGGAATTGCGGTTGGAGCCTTGATAGGAGTACTTTTTGCTCCTGCAAAAGGATCAGAGACGAGAGAACAAATAGCCCAAAAAGCAAAAGACGTAAAAGATGACGTTCTAGATAAAAAGGATGAAATAATAGATGCGTTAGCCTCAAAAAAAGACAACATTTCAGAGTACTTGGTGGGGTTAAAAGATTCTCTGTCTGATTCTATTGAGGACACAAAAGAGAATAAAAAAGCAGATTTATTGAGTAAAATAGATGCTTTAGAGAAACTAATTAAAAAAGTTTAAAATGAACGACTTAACACACAACATAAAAGAGTATATCCAAGCAAATGTCAATTTGCTAAAAATTGAGATATCAGATGATGTAGGAGGACTGCTAAGTAGAATAATTCTATTGATCTTTGGATTATTTGCTTCTTTAGTACTTCTGTTGCTTCTTCTTGTTGTGGTAGAAATAGGAATGGCAACATTACTAGAAAGTCATTTTTACGGAGCGTTAGCAACATTTGGAATGTTTGTCGTATTATTTGGATTCATTTCAATTTTCTTTAAAAACAAATTGAAGACCATAATCACAGATAAAATTTATGATGATTTAATAGAAAAAATGAACACTAAAATTGAAAACGACAATGACAAATAAACAAAAAATAGAAGCTTTAAAAGAACTGTACAAGTTGAAAGCAGAGTATCACAAGGAAGAAATAGTGAAAGAAGTAACAGGTGGTTTTTCTGATACCTCTGCGTTTTCTGTGGCATTGAATATTGCAGATGTAATCCAATATATTGCCAAGGTGAACAACAAAGAGAAGGCATAGGTTGGGGTGAAAACCATTTTAGTGAACAAAAAGAGTTTAATAAAAAGGAAATTAACTCACATATTTATTGAAATAATCCTTATTTTTGTACTTCAAAATTACAGAACACACTTATAAATAAACTATGGCAGAAATAGAAGTACTCTTACCAAAAATGGGAGAAAGTGTAGCTGAAGCTACCGTTATTACTTGGTTAAAAGAAGTTGGAGAAACAATTGAAGCAGAAGAATCTTTGATTGAAATAGCAACTGATAAAGTAGATTCGGAGGTGCCAGCTCCAGCAGATGGAGTTCTTATTAAAAAACTTTTTAATGAAGGAGATGTAGCTCAAGTAGGAGATGTTATTGCAATAATCTCTACAGATGGTGGTGCAGCTGCACCAGAACCAACTACTACTGAAGCTTCTGTTTCTAAAGAAATTGTAGCAGAAGTTGCTGCACCTTTAGCAAAAACTGCAACAGAACAAGTTGAATTATCTAAAACAGGTGATTCAGGTAAATTTTATTCTCCACTAGTTAGAAATATAGCTAAGGAAGAAGGAATTTCAATGACAGAACTAGAATCTATTTCTGGAAGTGGACAAGATGGAAGAGTAAATAAAGCAGATATATTAGCTTATGTTGAAAACAGAAAATCTGACAATGTAGTTACTGCACCAGCACCATCTTCAAGAGCAAAAGAAACTCCAAAAGATAAAGTTGTAGGTTCTACCAACAGCAAACCATTACCAAAACCATCTATACCAGTAGGTCCAAATGATACAATTGTAGAAATGGACAGAATGAGAAAGATGATTGCTGATCATATGGTAATGTCTAAACAAACTTCTCCTCACGTAACTTCTTATGTAGAAGCTGACGTTACAAACATTGTAAACTGGAGAAATAAAGTAAAAGATAAGTTTATTAAAGATAACGGAGAGAAAATTACTTTCACACCAATCTTTATTGAAGCAATTGCAAAAGCAATTAAAGATATGCCAGGAATAAATGTTTCTATTGATGGAACTAATATTATTCAAAGAGGTGATATTAATATTGGAATGGCAGCAGCTTTACCATCAGGAAACTTAATTGTACCTGTAATTAAAAATGCTGATAGATTGAACTTATTAGGAATTACGAAAGCAGTAAATGATTTAGCAAAAAGAGCTAGAGCAGGAAAATTATTGCCAGATGATATTCAGGGAGGAACTTATACCATGACTAACGTAGGTACTTTTGGAAACGTAATGGGAACACCTATTATTAACCAACCACAAGTAGCAATTATGGCTGTAGGAGCAATTCGTAAAATGGTTTCTGTAATTGAAACTCCTTCAGGAGATACAATTGGAATCAGACACAAAATGTTCTTATCTCACGCATACGATCACAGAGTTGTGGATGGAGCATTAGGAGGGATGTTTGTACGAAAAGTAGCGGATTACCTTGAGTCTTTTGACCCTAACACTGAAATTTAGTAAATAATGAAAAGTAATTAGTCAATAGTGATATTGGCTTTGATAATAATTTAAAAGCTCTTCAATAACATGAAGAGCTTTTTTTACAAAAAATAAATAATTATGAGTTTAAGTTTAGTAAAACCAATTGCATTTTTCGATTTAGAAGCGACAGGAGTGGATGTTGCAAAAGATAGAATAGTAGAGATTTCTGTGTTAAAAGTTCTTCCAAACGGAGAAAAAGAAACATTTACAAAAAGAGTAAACCCAGAAATGCCAATTCCAATTGGAGCTTCAGAAATTCATGGAATTTATGATTTTGATGTATTGGAAGAAAAAACTTGGAAAGAAGTTGCGCCAGAGGTTGTAGCTTTTATTGGTGATGCCGATTTGGCTGGTTACAACTCAAATAGATTTGATATTCCAATGTTAATTGAAGAATTTCTTAGAGTAGAGATTGATTTTGACATGAGTGAAAGAAAGAAAATTGATGTACAAAATATCTTTTACAAACAAGAAAAAAGAACATTAGAAGCAGCCTTGAAATTTTACTGTGGTAAAACTCTTGAGAACGCTCACAGTGCAGAAGCAGATACTATTGCAACTTATGACGTATTGATGGGGCAATTGTCTAAATATGACGATTTAGAAACTTCAGTAGAATTTTTATCTGAATACTCAGAAATGGGAGGAAAGATGGCTGATTTTGCAGGAAGATTTGTTTATAATGCTGATGGAGAACCTTGTTTTAACTTTGGAAAACACAAAGGAAAAACAATTGAGGAAGTATTGAAAAGAGAGCCTAGCTATTACTCTTGGATGATGAAAGGAGATTTTCCTAGGTATACTAAGAAAGTATTACAAGGGGTTAAAGAAAGCATGTAATCATTTAGATAAACATATTAGAAAACAATTTTTTAACTTTGAAAGCTGAGACTTATGCGTAACGAGTTTTTTAGGTAAGGAGTTGATTTTTTTATAAATAATCTAAAACTAACGATTCTAATTTATTTATGATAGTAGATTAATTAGGACGTTTACCATTATTAGTAATGGCTAAGGACTAACTGCTATCATTTAAAGACTTTATTCAATGAAAATAATCTGCATAGGAAGAAATTACAGTGAACATGCAAAAGAATTAGGGAATGAGGCTCCAAAAGAGCCTCTATTTTTCTTAAAACCTGATTCAGCTATTTTGCCAAAAAGAGTTCCTTTTTATATCCCGAGTTTTACAAATGACTTACATTATGAAGTAGAATTATTAGTAAAAATAAACAAGCTTGGTAAACACATTGAAGAGCGATTTTCACATACTTACTACGATAAAATTGGTTTAGGTATTGATTTTACTGCCAGAGATATACAGCAAGAATGCAAAAGTAAAGGTTTGCCTTGGGAGAAAGCAAAAGGATTTGATGGGTCTGCCGTAATTGGAAAAGATTTTATTGATAAATCAGAATTCGAATCTGTTCAAAATATCTCCTTCAGTCTGAATAAAAATAAAGAGCAAGTACAATTGGGAAATTCAAAAGACATGATTTTCACCATTGACAAAATAATATCCTATGTTTCGCAGTTTATGACACTAAAGATTGGTGATATTATTTATACAGGAACACCAGCTGGAGTAGGAAAAGTAGAAATTGGAGATAAATTAGAAGGTTTTTTGGGAGAAAAACAGCTAATATCTCTAGATATAAAATAATAATAAAAATTTAATCCAATATTAATATTTGAGTTGCAATAGATTGGCAGTTTTTTCATTTTTTTTTGAAATAAAACACCTTTCAATGTAACATTTTGCAAGGGCTTACGTAAAAGGACTTGACAATGGGAAATAAAAGTCCTATTTTTGCCTAGAATTATTTACCTAAATACATTATATGAGACAACTAAAAATTACCAAATCCATCACGAATAGGGAAAGTCAATCACTTGACAAGTATCTACAGGAAATAAGTAAAGAAACACTTATTACGGCAGAAGAGGAAGTGCTATTAGCACAAAGAATAAAGGAAGGAGATCAAGTGGCTTTGGAAAAATTGATTAAGTCTAACTTAAGATTTGTTATTTCGGTAGCTAAACAATACCAAAATCAAGGATTAACTCTTCCAGATTTAATTAACGAAGGTAATTTAGGTTTAATAAAAGCAGCACAAAGATTTGATGAAACAAGAGGATTTAAGTTTATTTCCTATGCCGTATGGTGGATTCGTCAATCAATTTTGCAAGCTTTGGCAGAGCAAAGTAGAATCGTAAGATTACCATTGAACCAAGTTGGTTCTTTGAATAAATTGAACAAAACATTTTCTAGGTTAGAGCAACAATACGAAAGAGCTCCTAGTGAACATGAATTGGCAGATGAATTAGAAGTTACAAGTGGTAAAGTAACAGATACATTAAGAGTGGGAGGTAGACACGTGTCAGTGGATGCACCTTTCCAAGAAGGAGAAGATAACTCATTGTTGGATGTATTGATTAACTCTGATTCGCCTACAGCCGATACAGATTTAATGATTGAATCATTACAAAGAGAAATCAAAAGATCTTTATCTACATTATCAGAAAGAGAAAGAGAAGTGATTATCTTATTCTTTGGAATAGGAATGAAGCACGGACTTACTTTGGAAGAAATAGGAACTAAATTTGATTTAACTAGAGAAAGAGTAAGACAAATTAAAGAAAAAGCGATTAGAAGATTAAGACAAACATCAAGAAGTAAATTATTAAAAACTTATTTAGGTTAACATAAACAGTATACATAAACAATAAATAAAAAAGAAATGAGCCAAATCGCTTCTAAAGCATTTTACGAGTCGGAATTGAACGACTGGGTAAATAAAGAAAAATCAGCAATAAGTTTAATCTCCTCAATAGGAAATTTACTTTATGACAAATCAATAGAATTAGTGCTTTTCCGTAACCCTCTGGTAGATCAGAGTGTTTCGGAAATTCTTAGTTTACACCAATCAACTGGTGCTGTAACTGGGAAAAAAATTACTGTTGAAGATTCTGCAGCCTTGGCTGAAGAGTTGACAAACATTAACATTGCACCTTCTAAAATTGATATTGGAAAATTAGCTTCTGAATGGAGTTTAGAAAAGGACAATTTTGGTTCTATCACAGAATTCTTAAATACTAAATTGGGAGCATTCAAAATTGAAGATAACCAATCATTTGAGCCAAGAGATGTGGTTCTTTATGGTTTTGGTAGAATTGGAAGACTTGCAGCAAGAGAATTGATAAAACAAGCTGGAAAAGGTCAGCAATTAAGATTAAGAGCTATTGTTGTAAGAAACAACTCTGAAGATCAAATCAAAAAAAGAGCTTCTTTATTAAGAATGGATTCAGTACATGGTCCTTTCCCAGGAACGATTATTGAAGATTATGAAAACAAGACGTTAAATATTAACGGTCAACTGATTAATATTATTCAAGCTAATCATCCATCTGAAATTGATTACACGAAATTTGGAATTAATGACGCTTTGATTATTGATAACACAGGGGTGTTTACTGACAAAGAAGCATTATCAAATCACTTGAAATCTACAGGAGTAAACAAAGTATTGTTAACTGCTCCAGGAAAAGAGATTCCAAACATTGTTTACGGAATTAATCAAAAAGAATTTGATGTAGCAGATCACGATATATTCTCTGCAGCTTCTTGTACAACTAATGCGATTTCTCCTATCTTAAAAGTAATTGAAGACAATTACGGAGTAGAAAAAGGACACATTGAAACTGTACACGCTTACACGAATGATCAAAACTTATTGGATAACTACCATAAGAAACCAAGAAGAGGTAGATCTGCAGCAGTAAACATGGTAATAACATCTACAGGAGCAGGAAAAGCTGTAACTAAGGTAATACCAAGCTTAGCAGGAAAACTAACTGCAAACGCAGTAAGAGTACCTACACCAAACGGATCTTTGGCAATCATGAATCTTACTATCAACAAAGAAGCAAACTTGGAAGAAGTAAATAGCATGGTGAAAAAATATGCAATGGAAGGTGACTTAGTAAACCAAATTAAATTCTCTATAGAAGAAGAATTGGTTTCTAACGATATCATTGGGAACACTTGTTGTTCTGTATTTGATAGTCATGCAACTATTGTATCTGAAGACAAGAAAAACGTAGTACTTTATGTATGGTATGACAATGAATTTGGTTACACAAAACAAGTAATAAGACTTGCAAAACATGTAGCTGGAGTAAGAAGATTACTATACTATTAATAAGATATACCGAATACTTAAATTTAAAACCCTTTCATAATTATGTTAGGGTTTTTTCTTTAAAAACAATTATGGAACAGAATTTGTTTGGTATATTAGTAAATAAACAAAATAACTAAATCTTAATGAAGAATAGATTAATCGTACTGCTACTTATATTCCCTTTTGTATTTCTATCTCAATCTCCAACTAGGCAAGAAGCCAAGGATATTGCACAGAATCAAATCCATCAATTAAAATCAAGTTTTTTATTGGTAAGACTATACAATAAAAAGAATGTAGTGGAAGCTTTGGAGGCTAAAGGAATGATGAAAAGAGCGAATGCAGTAAAAGCAAAACAAGAGGAAACCAATAAAGAAATAATCACTTCATTTAAGAATTTTGATTTTTGTGAAGTTTACTTTTTCTATAGCGATAATTCTACAGACCTGATAAAAGGAGAATATGAAAATGTAACTTTATTTAATGAAACAGGAGTTATAAAAGAAAGCATTTTGACCGGACCAAACTTTTTTGTGGCAGATTTTGGTGTTTTGAAAAATGAAAATACAAGAAGTTCTGATGAGTCTGGAGAGAATAAATCTGGAATAACTAAGGTGAAAAAATACAAGGGAGATAAAAGCTCAACCAAAAGATGTATGTTTTTAAGAGATAGTGAATTAAATCAGTTGGATAGGCCATTTCCATTTAGGGTTTGGTTTCATCCGACACCTATTCAAAACCTTTCTTACGCAGAAGTCGTAGAAAGAATGGATGAGCAATTAAGCGAATTCTACGTAAAGAATAAATAAAATATGAAGGCAAAATTATTGAGTATATTTTTAAGTTTACTAATCTGCAATACCTTTGCACAAGTAATTTCACAAAAAACCACTAATGTTATTAATAGCATTAGACTTGTGAATGAATTAAGGTTTGATGATGTAAACGAAAGAGGACTAAAATCATCTCAATATTTTAATTATCAAAAATTACAGAGTAATGCATCCTCTGATGAATTATTGTATTTTGCTAACGATACCAATGAAATTGTAAAAGCATATACATATTTGGCACTACTCGAAAGGCAAAATGATGAAATAAAAAATCTATACATAAGATCTGTACAAGATAAAGAAAAAGTAGAAAACGTTACAGATGGAATTATATCAGAAATATACCTGTATGATTATTTAAGATATAAGATATATAATATTGTAAATGCAGATAATTACAAATCATTTTTGGATACATTTTACAATAAAATGAATTCCGATTTTGATAGTATTCTAATAATGAATTATAATTGGAATGAATCTGATGTATTTATGGATGATTTAATAGAAAGTGAATCACTAAATAAAGAAGCGCTTACAAAAAGAAAAAGATGGTTGGCAAATAGCTATTTTAAACATAAAATAGCAAAAAAGAATGATGATTATTTATTTGGAAGGTTATGTGGATATCCTGCAACAATGCCATACTTAAGAAGTATTGTAGAAAAATCTTTACAAGACACCTTGTTGGATAGAGTAGATTATTTTGATAAATGGGTGAGCTGCGATATATTGGTGGTAAAAGTTTATGGGGCCGAAGCATTAATAAGGTTACAAAATGAAGGTGAAATTTTAACTCCGTATCAAACAAAACTAATTAAACAGCTGAAAAATAGTTTCAAAAGTATACAAATGTGTATGAACTACTACAGAGAAAGAAAGCCAGTTAGATTTGCATTAAAGGATTATGAATTGAAAGAATTTGCAACTAATTAGAACAGTTGAAAAGAATTGGATTCATATTGTTTTGTCTTATTTTATCATTATCGATAAATAGTCAAAATAGAATGGATAGTTTAAAATTTGTTATTTCTGATATAATAAAATACAACACAGCTTTACAAACTTTTGATAATCACGATTGGGATTCATTGCATGAGTTTCAACTTGGGTTTATTAAACGGAATACATATCAGTCCGAACTTGAAATCATTATAGATACAACTAATTCTATTAGTCTTAAGTATTATGCGAGTTTAGCTTTGCTATATTATCCAAGTGATAAAATATCAGATGTATTTACTGAAATACTATTAGATTTTGAAAACAATGAATACTGCACTCCTAAAGAGGATGAATATGATGATGTTATCAATTGTTATTCAATAGAAGGAAGTCCTTGGTATAG
>CAXIAX010000008.1:0-50650 GCA_964021785.1 uncultured Flavobacteriales bacterium | reverse complement strand
TCTATATAATTGACTTAGGAGATAACACAACAGAGCCTTATGTAGGTTACCTACAGCTTAAGAGATAAAATTCTCAAGAGATAAATTAACTAAACATCAAAAGCCTTCTAGATTTTCTAGAAGGCTTTTTTATGTAATTAATAGATGTTATTCATTTTGTCGACAATGTGTGTTTTAGAGACTTTAAAAGCTTTAATGTAATTAAATCTAACACAATTGGTTTTTAGAGGTAAATCAGTTAAGGTGGCTTTAAAAAGTCGTTTTCAGCAGATTTAGATGTTTTATTTTAAAAGAAAACCATTAATTTAATAATTTTTAAAATCTCAAGAATTATCATAAATAATGTTATTCGCTTAGCTTTAAAATAATATAATGAACTAAAACAAGATTTATTCGTTTTGACAGTTGAAAACTCAAATACTAATTTGAGTTTTTATTTAGTTTTAATTAATCTATATTTTTTAATTTAGATGAGCAATTAATTTGTTTTTAGTAGATTATTTTTGCTTCTAAAAATGGATTAAATCAAGAGTGTAATTGCAGGTCATATTTAAAATTGGATTTAGAATAGTTATTAATTTAGAGATGTTTTAAGATTTTTCTATCCAAAAATGACTTAAAATACGATTTCAATTAATAGTTAAATATTATCTAAATTAGACAGAAGTTAGATTTTAAAAATTCCTTATCTAAAGCTGCATAAATATTTGTATATTCGCATAATAAAAAAACTAAATGAAGGCACAAGTTGGTATAATAATGGGGAGTAAGTCAGATCTTCCAGTAATGAAAGCTGCAGCAGAGGTTTTAACGGAATTGGGAGTAGAGTTTGATTTAACAATTATCTCAGCACACAGAACTCCAGAAAGGATGTTTGAATATGCAAAATCTGCCAAAGAAAATGGGTTAAAAGTTATTATAGCTGGAGCAGGAGGAGCAGCTCATTTGCCAGGGATGGTAGCAAGTATTACGACCTTGCCTGTAATTGGTGTGCCAGTGAAATCGAGTAATTCGATAGATGGTTGGGATTCAATTTTATCTATTTTACAAATGCCAGGTGGAGTTCCTGTTGCAACAGTTGCATTAGATGGAGCGAAAAATGCTGGGATTTTAGCAGCACAAATAATTGGTACTTCAAACGAAAAAATTAGTGAGAACATTTCTAATTATAAGGAAGAAATGAAAGAAAAAGTAATAGAATCAATTAAGTCTCTTTAGAAATGAAACTATTAAAAACAATAAAAGAAAGGATTCCAAGCTTTTTAAAAAATAAGTGGGCAATCTCGTTTTCTGTATTGTTCGTGTGGGTTCTTTTTTTTGAAGATGTGAACTTGTTTTCATTATACAATACTAATAGAAAGATAAATAGCTTGGAAAAAGATTGGATATTTAAGGAGAATAGGATAAATAAAGCAGAAAAGAAAAAAGCGTTAATCTTAAGTAATCCAGAGAAATATGCGAGAGAAACCTTTTGGATGAAGAAATCGGATGAAGAGCTTTTTATAATAGCTAGCGATAATAAGTAAAAATAATAATAAATATATTTTCAACAACTGTTTGTTAGTATATCAGGGATTCAAGGTATAATAAGCGTTTCAAAAAAAGAAATGTGGTTTTTTTTTTAAAACATTCGGCAAAACAGTTGGAAAAACAAAAAAAACTTGTAGATTTGCACCCCGATAAATGGTAAAACAGTATTTAATAAACAGTAAAATGCCTACAATACAACAATTAATAAGAAAAGGAAGAACTTCTAACACAAAGGTTAGTAAGTCAATTGCACTTAACTCGTGTCCGCAGAAGAGAGGTGTATGTGTAAGAGTTTACACTGCAACTCCAAAAAAACCTAATTCAGCAATGAGAAAAGTTGCAAGGGTTAGATTAACAAACGGAAAGGAAGTTAATGCTTACATTGGTGGTGAAGGACACAACTTACAAGAGCACAGTATTGTGTTGGTAAGAGGAGGAAGAGTAAAAGATCTTCCAGGTGTAAGATACCATATCGTAAGAGGATCATTGGATACTGCCGGAGTAGATGGTAGAACACAAAGAAGATCTAAATACGGAACTAAAAGACCTAAAAATTAAAACAACCTAATACGAAGGAGTATTATAACAAACAGTTATGAGAAGAAAGACCGCCAAAAAGCACAGAATATTACCTGATCCAAGGTTTAAAGATGTTCAAGTTACCAAATTTGTAAATAATTTGATGATGCATGGTAAAAAAGAACTAGCGTTCGATATTTTTTACACAGCACTAGATATTATAGAGTCTAAGATTGAAGATGAAGCTCCATTGGAGGTTTTCAAGAAAGGATTGAAAAATATTACACCTGACGTAGAAGTTAGAAGTAGAAGAGTAGGTGGGGCAACTTACCAAATACCACAGCCAATTAGAGAGGAAAGAAAAGAATCTTTAGGAATGAAATGGTTGATTACATTTTCTAGAAAAAGAAATGATAATACTATGGGGCAAAAATTAGCTTCAGAAGTAATGGCAGCCTATAAAGAAGAAGGTGGAGCTTTCAAAAAGAAAGAAGACACTTTAAGAATGGCTGAAGCAAACAAAGCATTTTCACACTTTAGATTTTAAGAGAGATGGCAAAGAGAGATTTAACCAAAACAAGAAATATTGGAATTGCTGCTCATATTGATGCTGGTAAAACAACAACAACAGAGCGTATCCTTTTTTATACAGGAATAAACCACAAGATTGGTGAAGTGCATGATGGTGCATCAACAATGGATTGGATGGAACAAGAAGCGGAAAGAGGTATTACAATTACTTCTGCAGCTACAACTTGTGAATGGAAATTCCCAACTAACAAAGGAGCAGCATTACCAGAATCAATTAATTACAAGATTAATATTATTGATACTCCAGGTCACGTAGATTTTACGGTAGAGGTGGAAAGATCATTAAGAATATTAGATGGTGTTGTAGCTTTGTTTAGTGCAGTAGATGGTGTAGAACCACAATCAGAAACTGTATGGAGACAAGCTGACAAATACAGAGTGCCAAGACTAGGTTTCGTTAACAAAATGGACAGACAAGGAGCTAACTTCTTAAAAGTTTGTGATCAAGTTAGAGAAATGTTAGGTGGTAACCCAGTACCATTACAAATTCCAATTGGAGATGAAGATGATTTCGAAGGAGTTGTTGATTTGATCGCAATGAAAGGAATCGTTTGGGATGAAGAAGGATTCGGAATGACTTACAAAGAAGTAGAAATTCCTGCTGACTTGACTGAAGTTGTAGCAGAATACAGAGCAAAATTGATAGAATCAGTTGCTGAGTATGATGATACTTTAATGGAGAAATTCTTTGAAGATGAAAATTCAATTACAGAAGAAGAAGTAATAGAAGCTTTAAGAAAGGCAACTATTGATATGTCTATTATACCAATGATGTGTGGGTCTGCTTTTAAAAATAAAGGTGTACAAGCAATGTTGGATGCTGTTATTAGATTCTTACCTTCTCCAATGGATGTTGAAGCTATTATAGGAGTTAATCCTGAAACAGAAGAAGAAGAAAAGAGAAAGCCAAATACAGAGGAGCCTTTTTCTGCTTTAGCATTTAAAATTGCAACTGATCCTTTTGTAGGAAGATTATGTTTCTTTAGAGTTTATTCTGGAGTGTTGGATGCTGGTTCTTATGTATTGAATACAAGAACAAGTAAAAAAGAAAGAATTTCTAGAATATTCCAAATGCACTCTAACAAGCAAAATGCTATTGATAGTATTGAAACTGGAGATATTGGAGCAGCAGTAGGATTTAAAGATATTAGAACTGGAGATACATTGTGTGACTTAAAGCACCCAATTATTCTTGAGTCAATGACTTTCCCAGCACCAGTAATTGGTGTGGCAATTGAGCCTAAAACTCAAGCTGATGTGGATAAGTTAGGTGTAGGACTTGGTAAATTAGCTGAGGAAGATCCAACATTTGTTATTAATACTGATGAAGAAACTGGTCAAACAGTTATTTCTGGAATGGGAGAGCTACATTTGGAAATTCTTATTGATAGATTGAAAAGAGAATTTAAGGTTGAAGTAAACCAAGGAGCTCCTCAAGTATCATATAAAGAAAATATTACAAAATCTGTTGATCACAGAGAGCTTTATAAGAAACAATCTGGAGGTAGAGGAAAATTTGCTGATATAGTTGTAACTATTGAGCCAGGTGATCCGGAAAAAGAAGGATTAGAGTTCGTTAACATCATTAAAGGTGGAAATATTCCAAAAGAATTTGTTCCTTCAGTAGAGAAAGGATTTAAAGAAGCAATGAAAAATGGTATCCTTGCAGGATTCCCGATTGATTCTTTAAAGGTTACATTGAAAGATGGATCTTTTCACGCAGTGGATTCAGATCAATTGTCTTTTGAGATTGCTGCAAAAATGGCATTTAAAAATGCATGTAAGCAAGCTGGACCAGTATTACTAGAGCCAATCATGAAACTTGAGGTTGTAACACCAGAAGCTAACATGGGAGATATAGTAGGGGATTTAAATAGAAGAAGAGGTCAAGTAGATGGAATGGATGACAGAGCTGGAGCAAAGATTGTAAAAGCAAAAGTACCATTATCTGAAATGTTTGGATATGTTACTCAATTAAGAACAATGTCATCAGGAAGAGCAACTTCAACAATGGAGTTTTCACATTTCCAAGACGCACCAAGAAATATCACAACAGAAGTCTTAGCAAAAGCTAAAGGAGAACTAGAAGCTTAATAAAATTGTAATATGAGTCAAAAGATTAGAATAAAATTAAAATCATACGATCACAATTTGGTTGATAAATCAGCTGAAAAAATCGTTAAAACTGTAAAAGTTACAGGTGCAGTGGTAAGCGGACCAATTCCATTACCAACTCACAAAAGAATTTACACTGTATTGAAGTCACCTCACGTAAATAAGAAAGCGAGAGAACAATTCGAATTAAGTTCTTATAAAAGATTAATAGATATCTACAGCAATTCAAATGCAGCTAAAACAATTGATGCATTAATGAAATTAGAATTGCCAAGTGGTGTAAATGTTGAAATAAAAGTATAAGTAGATTATGGCAACTGGATTAATAGGAAGAAAAAGAGGAATGACAAGCATTTTTGATGAAAATGGTAAAAATATACCATGTACAATCTTAGAGCTTGGCCCATGTGTGGTTACTCAAATCAAAACTGAAGAAACTGACGGTTATACTGCGGTTCAGGTAGGTTATGATGAGAAAAAAGAGAAAAACACACCGGCAGCAATGCAAGGTCATTTCAAGAAAGCTAAAACTTCTCCAAAGAGAAAATTAGTAGAATTTGAACAATTTCCAAATGAGGTTAAATTGGGAGACACTTTAACTGCAGCAGATGTATTTGCTGAAGGAGAATTTGTTGACGTAGTTGGAACATCAAAAGGAAAAGGATTTCAAGGGGTTGTGAAGAGACATAACTTTGCTGGAGTAGGACAAGCTACTCACGGTCAACATAACAGATTAAGAGCTCCAGGATCAATTGGTGCGGCTTCTTATCCTGCGAAAGTATTCAAAGGAATGAGAATGGCTGGTCAAACTGGTGACGTAAGAGTTAAAACTCAAAACTTGAAAATTGTAAAAGTTCTTGCAGAAAAGAATTTAGTATTAGTAAAAGGAGCTATCCCAGGTTATAATGGAAACTTCGTAATAGTAGAAAAGTAATGAGCATAGAAATTCAAAATATAGAGGGAAAATCTTCAGGAAAGAAGGTTACTCTAAATACAGAGATTTTTGCTGTAGAACCAAACGATCATGCTATATATTTAGATGTTAAATGGTATTTAGCAAGAAGAAGGCAAGGAACTAGTAAAGCGAAAGAGAGAGCTGAA
The DNA here is from genome assembly GCA_964021785.1 of uncultured Flavobacteriales bacterium. GTDB lineage: Bacteria > Bacteroidota > Bacteroidia > Flavobacteriales_D > CAJJDF01 > CAJJDF01. The sequence goes on along the minus strand of CAXIAX010000008.1, from coordinate 44,794 downwards.
GTAATAGGATCTACTAGAAAGATTAAGAAACAAAAAGGTACTGGTACTGCTAGAGCAGGAAGTATTAAATCTCCCCTATTTAAAGGTGGAGGTACTGTTTTTGCTCCTTCTCCTAGAGATTATGATTTCAAATTAAATAAGAAATTAAAGAAGGTTGCTAGAAAATCAGCACTTACTTATAAAGCTCAAAAAAATGAAATAATTGTATTAGAAGATTTCGTAATGAAAGAGGCTAAAACAAAAGAGTTTAAAATAATCCTTGAAAAATTAGGAATTGACTCAGAAAAATCATTATTTTTGTTGCCCGAAAAAAACGAAGTGGTTTATTTAGCTGCAAGAAATATTAAGGGTGCAAGAGTTGCAACAGCTGACTCAATTAGCAGTTATGATGTAATGAATGCCAATAAGTTAGTTGTTACAGAAAGTGCTTTAAAAACGATAGATACTTACTTAGCATAATATAAAGAAAGATGAGCGAGATTTTAAAAAGACCGATAATTTCAGAAAAATCTGAATATTTTATCGAAAATAATAATACTTATACCTTTGAAGTTGATAAGAAAGCAACAAAGGTTGACATCAAAAATGCTATTGAATCATTATATGATGTGAAAGTAAGAAAGGTGAATACAATGAACCTTGGTGGTGGAAAGAAAGAAATGAAGCACACGAACAAAGGATTGATTTTTCAAAGAACAAAAGCTATTAAGAAAGCTATGATCACTCTAGTTGATGGAGATGAGATAGATTTCTACAGTAATATTTAATTAAAATGGGAGTAAGAAAACTAAAACCAACAACACCAGGACAAAGGCACAAGATTGCTGATGATTTTTCTGATATTACTACTTCAAACAACCCTGAAAAGAGTTTGTTGAGACCGATTAAAAAATCGGGAGGTAGAAATAACCAGGGAAAGATGACAATGAGATACCGTGGTGGAGGACATAAAAGAAGATATAGAATCATTGATTTTCAAAGAAATAAATTTGGAATTGTTGGTGAAGTATTAACTATTGAGTATGATCCAAACAGAAGTGCAAGAATTGCATTAGTACAATATACGGATGGTGAAAAGCTATATATCATTGCTCCAAATGGATTAAAAGTAGGTGATAAAATTAGTGCAGGGGAAGGAGTAGAGCCTAATGTAGGTAATGCTTTATTTCTAAGTGAAATTCCTTTGGGAACAACAATTCACAATATTGAATTACATCCAGGTAAAGGAGGTATTTTAGCAAGAGGGGCAGGAACTTATGCTCAGCTGAATGCAAGAGATGGTAAATATGCCATTATCAAATTACCTTCAGGTGAAACAAGAATGATTTTACAAACTTGTTTAGCTACTATTGGTTCAGTATCTAATCCAACGCATAACTTGGTAAGATCAGGGAAAGCAGGAAGAAGTAGATGGCTTGGAAGAAGACCAAGAGTAAGAGGTGTAGTTATGAATCCTGTAGATCACCCAATGGGAGGTGGTGAAGGAAAATCATCAGGAGGACATCCAAGATCAAGAAATGGAATACCTGCAAAAGGTTACAAGACGAGAAGTAAGACTAAAAAGTCTAACAGATTAATAATAGAAAGAAGGAAGAAATAATTAAAAGATGAGTAGATCCTTAAAAAAACCACCGTTTGTATACTATAAGTTATACAAGAAGTTAGATAAAGTAAATGAGTCTGGAAAGAAGGCCGTAATTAAAACTTGGTCTAGAGCTTCAACTATTACACCAGATTTTGTTGGACACACGTTTGCTGTTCACAATGGTAATAAGTTCATACCTGTTTATGTTACCGAAAACATGGTAGGGCACAAGTTAGGAGAATTCTCACCTACTAGAAATTTTAGAGGTCACGGAGGGAAGAAAGGTAAAAAGTAATTAAGAAATTAATTTAGAAACATGGGAGCTAGAAAAAGGCTAATGGCCGAAAAAATAAAAGAGGAAAAAAAGAGCTTAGCTTTTGCTAAACTTAATAAATGTCCTATACCTGCAAGAAAAATGAGACTTGTAGCTGACCTTATAAGAGGGGAAGAAGTTGCAAAATCATTAATTTTGTTAAGACATAATCCAAAAGATGCATCAGGATATTTAGAAAAACTTTTATTATCTGCAGTTGCAAATTGGCAAGCAAAAAATGAAGGTGAAGAACCAGATAACTTGTTTGTAAAGGAAATTACTGTAGGACCTGGACCAACACTGAAAAGAATAAAGCCAGCTCCACAAGGTAGAGCACACAGAATAAGAAAAAGATCAAATCACGTAACTCTTTTAGTAGATACTTTATAATATGGGACAAAAGACAAACCCGATAGGGAATAGATTAGGATACATCAAAGGATGGGACTCGAACTGGTATGGTGGAGATGACTATAAGGATAAAATTGTTCAAGATAACAAGATTAGAACTTACATCAATGCTAGATTAAGAAAAGCAAGTGTAGCTAAAGTTGTTATTGAAAGAACTTTAAAATTTGTTACAGTTACTATTCATACTGCAAGACCAGGAGTAATAATTGGAAAAGGTGGATCTGAAGTAGATAAACTTAAAGAAGAGTTAAAGAAATTAACAGGTAATGAGATTCAAATTAATATTTTTGAAGTAAAAAGACCTGAGTTAGATGCAGTTTTAGTTGGTGAAGGTATCGCTAGACAAATCGAAGCTAGAATTTCTTACAGACGTGCTATTAAAATGTCTATTGCTTCTACCATGAGAATGGGTGCTGAAGGAATCAAAGTAAAGATTAGTGGAAGGTTGAATGGAGCGGAAATGGCAAGAAGTGAAATGTATAAAGAAGGAAGAACTCCATTGCATACATTTAGAGCTGATATCGATTACGCTTTGTCAGAATCTCATACTCAATACGGAAGAATTGGAGTTAAGGTTTGGATCTGTAAAGGAGAAGTATTTGGAAAAAGAGATTTATCTCCAAATCTAGATAAAGGTGGAAAATCACCTAGAGACAATAAGGGCGGTAATAGAAAGCCAAGAAGAAGATAATATAATAATTAGTAAAACTCTGTAATAATGTTACAACCTAAAAGAGTAAAATTTAGAAATACGCAGAAAGGTAAACTGAAAGGTTTAGCTTATAGAGGAAATCATGTAGCTTTTGGTTCATTTGGATTGAAAACTCTAGAGGAAGGATGGATAACATCTAGACAAATAGAAGCAGCCCGTATTGCTGTTACAAGATACATGAAAAGAGAAGGAAAAGTATGGATTAGAATATTTCCAGACAAGCCTGTAACTAGTAAACCTGCTGAAGTAAGACAAGGGAAAGGTAAAGGATCTTTGAGTCATTATGTTGCTGCTATTAAGCCAGGAAGAGTGATGTTTGAAGCAGATGGTGTACCAATGGAAGTAGCTAAAGAAGCTATGAGATTAGCGGCACAAAAATTACCTGTAAAAACAAAATTTGTTCTAAGAAGAGATTTCGCAGAATAATAAATAACTTTAGAGATGAATAACAAAGAAATAATAGAATTAGCTGATAAGGAATTAATCCAAGAGTTGAAAGACAAAAGAGTTTTTTTAAACAAATTGAAATTAAACCATAAGGTATCAGATATTGAAAATCCTATGGTGATTAGATCTACAAGAAGATTAATTGCAAAGATTAAAACTGAGCTTACTAAGAGAAAAAATAGTATAGCAAAATAATAGTTTCAAATGGAAAGAAATTTAAGAAAAGAAAGAGTAGGCATTGTAACAAGTGAAAAAATGGATAAATCCATTACAGTACTTGTTGAAAGAAGAGAAAAGCACGCAATGTACGGGAAATTCCTAAAAAAGTCCAACAAGTTTTTGGCTCATGATGAAAAGAATGAGTGTAAAGAAGGTGATGTTGTACGTATTACGGAAACAAGACCACTAAGCAAAAACAAGCGTTGGAGATTAGCTGAAATTATCGAAAGAGCAAAATAATTATTTACAAAGATGGTACAACAAGAATCAAGATTAAAAGTTGCAGACAATAGTGGAGCAAAAGAAGTACTAGTTATTAGAGTACTTGGAGGTTCTGGTAAAAGATATGCATCTATCGGAGATAAAATAGTAGTAGCTATAAAATCTGCAACACCAAATGGAAACATCAAAAAAGGTTCCGTTTCAAAAGCAGTAGTAGTTAGAACAAAGAAAGAAATAAGAAGACCAGATGGTTCTTATATCAGATTTGATGATAACGCAGCTGTTATACTTAACGAAGGTGGAGAAATGAGAGGAACAAGAATTTTTGGCCCTGTAGCAAGAGAACTAAGAGACAAACAATTTATGAAGATTGTTTCATTAGCACCAGAAGTGCTATAATAGAAAAGGATTATGACAAATAAAAAATTACATATCAAAGTAGGAGATAACGTTTTTGTTTCTACAGGAGTATCTAAAGGTAAAAAAGCCGAAGTTATTTCAATTAACAAAAAAACTTCTAGAGTAGTTATTAGAGGAATTGAAGGAGATACTTTACGTCCAATTAAAAAACACGTAAAACCTAATGCGGATAAAAACTTTCCAGAAGGAGGAATAGTTGAAAAAGATCCAACAATCCATATTTCTAACCTAATGTTGTTAGACCCAAAATCAGGGGAGCCAACTAAAGTAGGTAGAAAAAGAAAAGAAGTGGAGATCAAAGGAAAAAAGAAGACAGTATCTGTTAGATATTCGAAAAATTCACAAGAAGAAATTAGCTAACAATGGAATATACACCAAGACTAAGAAAAGATTACCAAGAAAGAGTAACAGTTGCAATGACTGAGAAATTTGGTTATAAAAATGTAATGCAAGTACCAAAATTAACTAAGGTTTGTTTAAGCCAAGGTATTGGGAAAGCTGTATCTGATAAAAAATTAGTAGACTCTGCTGTTGAAGAAATGACTATCATTTCAGGACAAAAAGCAATGGCTACTTATTCTAAAAAGGATATATCTAACTTTAAGTTAAGAAAGGGTATGCCAATTGGAGCTAAAGTAACTTTAAGAGGTGAGAAAATGTGGGAATTTGTTGATAGATTTGTTGCAATTTCTTTACCTAGAACTAGAGATTTTAGAGGAGTAGCAGCTAAAGGATTTGACGGAAGAGGTAACTTTACTTTAGGAGTAAAAGAACAAATTATTTTTCCTGAAATTGATATTGATAAAATCAAGAATATTACAGGAATGGATATTACCTTTGTAACTACAGCTGATACAAATGAGGAAGCTAAAGAATTATTAACTCAATTAGGATTTCCTTTTAAAAAATAAATTATGGCAAAAGAATCAATGAAAGCTAGAGAGCGTAAAAGAGAAGCAATGGTTGCTAAATATGCTCAGAAAAGAAAAGAATTAATTGAAGCAGGAGATCATGAAGGTTTACAAAAACTTCCAAGAAATGCAAATCCTGTAAGATTACACAACAGATGTCAATTGACTGGTAGACCAAGAGGTTATATGAGACAATTTGGTATTTCTCGTGTTACATTCAGAGAAATGGCTTTAGAAGGAAAGATACCAGGTGTTAAAAAAGCAAGTTGGTAATTAATAAATTATTTTAAGAGAAGAACAATGGTAACAGATCCAATAGCAGATTATTTAACAAGAGTTAGAAACGGAATTATGGCAAAACATAGAGTTGTCGAAATTCCAGCATCTAACATGAAAATGTCTATTTCTAAAATTTTATTAGAAAAAGGATACATCTTGAACTACAAGTTAGTTGAAGATAGCAAACAAGGAATTATTAAAGTAGCATTGAAATACGATCCAAGAACAAATCTTTCTTCAATTTCAAAATTAATTAGAGTGAGTAAACCAGGTCTAAGAAAATACACTAGTGCAGAAGAAATGCCAAGAGTATTAAATGGATTAGGTATTGCAATTCTATCTACTTCTAAAGGTGTAATAACTAATAAGGAAGCAGTTGATTTGAATGTAGGAGGTGAAGTTTTATGTCACGTATATTAATTAGATAGAATTATGTCAAGAATAGGAAACGCAATAGTAACAATTCCAGAAGGAGTAACAATAACTATCGACAAAGATAATGTTGTAACTGTAAAAGGGAAAAAAGGTGAATTAACACAAGCTGTAGATTCAAATATTACTATAAAAAACGAAGAAGGAGAAATTTCTTTCTCAAGGAATTCAGATCATAAAGATCTTAGATCAAAACACGGTCTTTACAGATCTTTAATTCAAAATATGATTGTTGGTGTATCGGAAGGATACACAAAGGATCTTGAATTAGTAGGAGTTGGATATAGAGCTAGTACTCAAGGTCAATTGTTAGAATTGGCATTAGGTTTTTCTCACCCGATTGTTATGGAAATTCCTGCAGAAGTAAAAATAGTAGCAGAAACAGTTAAAGGTAAGCCACCGGTTATTAAATTGGAATCTTATGATAAACAATTAATTGGTCAAGTTGCTGCAAAAATTAGATCATTCAGAAGACCTGAACCATACAAAGGAAAAGGTATTAGATATGTAGGTGAACAATTGAGAAGAAAAGCAGGTAAAACGGCTGCTAAGTAATAAATATTAAGTTAAAGTATACAAGAGATGCCATTAACAAAAGACCAAAGAAGAACAAAAATAAAGAGAAGAATCAGAAAAAAGTTTTCTGGTACTCCAACTAGACCTAGACTTTCTGTATACAGAAGTAACAAAGAAATTTACGCTCAATTGATTGATGACGAAAATAATGTTACTTTAGCGTCTGCAACTTCATATGTAAAGGGATTTACAAAAGGAACTAAGACTGAAAAGGCTAAAGAAGTAGGTGCTCAAATTGCAAATAAAGCAAAAGAAGTAGGAATTGAAACTGTTGTATTTGACCGTAACGGTTATGTATATCACGGAAGAGTTCAAGCTTTAGCTGAAGGAGCAAGAGAAAATGGATTAAAATTTTAAAAAAGATTATATGTCTAAGTTATTAAGATCGGGAGATTTAGAATTAAAGGATAAAGTTGTTGCAATTAATAGAGTAACAAAAGTTAACAAAGGTGGACGTCACTTTTCTTTCTCTGCTATTGTAGTTGTTGGAAATGAAAATGGAATTGTTGGTCACGGATTAGGTAAAGCTAATGAAGTAACAGAAGCAATTACGAAAGCAATTGATAATGCAAAAAAGAATTTAATTAAAGTTCCAATTATTAATGGTACTATTCCTCATTCTCAATTTGAGAAGTTTGGAGGAGCAAGAGTATTATTAAAGCCAGCTTCAAATGGTACAGGAGTAATTGCGGGAGGTGCAATGAGAGCTGTTCTAGAGAGTGTTGGAGTACATGATGTATTAGCAAAATCTCAAGGGTCATCTAACCCACATAACCTTGTTAAAGCTACAATTAATGCACTAGCGAATATGAGAAGTGCAAAAGATATTGCTAAACAAAGAGGAGTTAGTTTGGACGTAGTATTTAACGGATAAAAAAAGTCAAACATGGCAACTATTAAAATAAAGCAAGTAAGAAGTACAATCAAAAAGCCTTTAAGACAAAAGAGAACTATTAAAGCTCTTGGTTTTAAAAAATTGAATCAAGTAATTGAAAAGGAGGCTACTCCTCAAATACTTGGAATGGTAAGAAAAGTTTCACATTTAGTTGAAGTTGTAGATTAACTACTAGAATAAAAGAAAAATGGAATTATATAATTTAAAGCCTGCAGAAGGTTCTAACAAGAATAGTAAAGTAAGAATAGGTAGAGGTCAAGGTTCTGGAAAAGGAGGAACAGCTGCTAGAGGTCACAAAGGGGCTAAATCTAGATCTGGTTATTCTAAGAAGGTTGGTTTCGAAGGGGGGCAAATGCCACTTCAAAGACGTGTACCTAAATTCGGATTTAAGAATATTAACCGTATTTCTTATTTAGGAATTAACCTAGATACTTTACAGGAAATTGCTGATAATGATAGTGAGGTAAAAACTATTGATTTAGCTTATTTAGTAGAAAACAGATACGCTCACAAGAATGATAGAATTAAAATTCTTGGAAGAGGTGAGTTGACTGCAAAATTAGACGTTACAGTAAACAAATTTACTAAATCTGCTAAAGAGGCGATTGAAAGTAAAGGAGGTTCAGCTGTAGAATTATCATAATAGAAATATTATTTTTTAAAGCATTACATGAAAGCATTAATTGAAAAAATAAAACAAATTTGGAGTATAGAAGAACTTAGAAATAGGATTATTCTTACTCTATCTTTAATACTAGTATACCGTATCGGTTCTTTTATTGTTTTACCTGGAGTAGATCCAGACAAAATTCAAGATGCTGACGGTATTTTTAGTTTGATCAATATTTTTGCTGGAGGAGCTTTTTCAAGAGCTTCAATTATGGCATTGGGTATTATGCCTTATATATCTGCATCAATTATTATGCAGTTAGCAGGTATAGCAGTACCAGCTATTCAAAAGATGCAATCTGAAGGAGAAAGTGGTAGAAAAAAGATTAATCAGTTTACTAGAATATTAACTATTGCAATCTGTGCTTTACAAGCACCAGGTTATTTAACACAGTATGTACCTCAAGAAGCTATTATGGGTGGGCAGGGAGCTACATTCTTATGGTGGTTAACTTCAGTAATTTTGTTAATCGCAGGTTGTGTATTTGCAATGTGGCTTGGTGAGAAAATAACTGATAAAGGTATTGGAAATGGTATTTCAATATTAATTATGATTGGTATTATAGCAGGTCTACCTGGTGCATTTGCTGCTGAGATATTAGGAAAGTTAGGTAATGGAGGTTTTGTAATTTTATTACTAGAAATTGTATTTTTAGTTGTAGTAACAATTTTCTCAATTTTATTGGTACAAGGTACCAGAAGAATAGCAATACAATCTACAAAGAGAGTTGTTGGAGCTAGAGGAAGTAGTCAAATTGAAGGAGGAGCAAGATCTTATATTCCATTGAAAGTTAATGCTGCTGGAGTAATGCCAATAATATTTGCTCAAGCTTTAATGTTTATCCCAGCAATGATTCCGTCTTTCTCTTCTGTTTTTACTAACATAAATGGATTTTGGTATAATTTAATTTTCGCTTTAATGATTATTATTTTTACTTATTTTTACACTGCAATTACAGTTAATCCTAAAAAGATAGCTGAAGATTTAAATAGAAGTGGTAGTTTTATACCTGGAGTAAAGCCTGGAGAGAATACAGCTAACTTTATTGATACATTATTATCAAGAATTACGCTTCCTGGTTCTATTTTATTAGCTTTAATAGCAATATTACCAGTATTTGCATATCAAGCTGGAATAAAGCAAGAGTTTGCTTTGTTTTATGGAGGAACTTCATTACTAATTTTGGTAGGAGTTATGTTAGACACTTTACAACAAGTGGAAAGTCATTTGTTAAGTCGTCATTATGATGGTTTAATGAAAGGAGGAAAATTAAAAGGTAGAGGAGCAGGTACTGCTTTTCAAAGTGCTGGAAATAATACCAGTTCAATATAATATTTGAGTAAACGTTTTATGGGTATTCATTACAAGACGAAAGAGGAGATTGAATTAATAAGACATAGTTCTTTACTTGTTGGTAAAACCTTAGCGGAAGTAGCTAAGTTAATTAAGCCAGGTGTAACTTCACTTGAACTTGATAAAATAGCGGAAGAATTCATTAGAGATAATGGAGGAGAACCAACTTTTTTAGGATATAATGGATTTCCTGGAAGTTTATGTGTATCTATTAACGATTGTATAGTGCATGGTATCCCAAATAGTGTACCTTTGCAGAACGGAGATATTATTTCTGTTGATTGTGGAGTATATAAGAATGGGTTTAATGGTGATTCAGCCTATACTTTTCAAGTGGGAGAGGTAGATAGACAAGTTCAACAATTATTGAGAGTAACTCAAGAATGTTTAGATAAGGCAATTGATGCTTGTAGAGTTGGTAATAGGATTGGAGATATAGGAAGTGCTTGTCAAAAGCATGCAGAGAGTTTTGGATACGGAGTTGTAAGAGAATTAGTAGGACATGGATTGGGAGCAGATTTGCACGAAAAACCAGAAGTTCCAAATTATGGTAAAGCAGGTAGAGGATTAAAACTTAGAGAAGGATTAGTTCTTGCTATTGAACCAATGATAAATTTAGGAGTAAAAGAAATAGATCAATTAAGTGATGGTTGGTCAATTGTTACTCAGGATGGGTTGCCTTCGGCACATTTTGAGCATGATGTGGCTATAGTAGATGGGAAACCTGAAGTATTATCAACATTTAAATATATAGAGGAGGTATTAAAAGTAAAAAAATAAATGGTAAAACAAGCATCAATAGAACAAGATGGATTGATAATCGAAGCATTATCAAATGCAAAGTTTAAAGTTGAACTTGAAAATGGGCACGTAATTACTGCACATATATCTGGGAAGATGAGAATGCACTACATTAAGATTTTGCCTGGAGATAAAGTAAAAGTTGTTATGTCCCCTTATGATTTAACGCAAGGTAGAATAACATTAAGATATAAATAATATTTATAACAAAGAGAGATGAAAACAAGAGCATCAGTAAAGAAAAGATCAGCAGACTGCAAAATCGTAAGAAGAAAGGGCAGATTGTACGTGATTAACAAGAAGAATCCAAAATTTAAACAAAGACAAGGATAAATAATAGATTATGGCAAGAATTTCAGGAATAGACTTACCAAAAAACAAAAGAGGAGTTATAGGATTAACTTACATCTTTGGTATTGGTAGAGGAAGAGCTAAAGAAATATTGAATACGGCTGGTGTTGATGAAAACATCAAAGTTCAAGATTGGAATGATGATCAATTAAGTAAGATCAGGACGGCAATTACCGAAAACTTTAAAGTTGAGGGAGCATTACGTTCGGAGGTACAATTGAACATCAAAAGATTGATGGATATTGGATGTTACAGAGGAATTAGACACAGAAGTGGACTACCTTTGAGAGGACAGAGAACGAAGAACAATTCAAGAACGAGAAAAGGAAGAAAGAAAACAGTTGCTAACAAAAAGAAAGTAACTAAATAATAAGTAGATTATTATGGCAAAGACAAACACAAAGAAAAAAAAGAAGGTTGCTGTTGAAGCTTTTGGACAAGCTCACATTCAAGCATCTTTTAACAACATAATCATTTCTTTAACTAACAACAGTGGACAAGTTATATCTTGGTCATCTGCAGGTAAGATGGGATTTAGAGGTTCTAAGAAAAACACTCCTTATGCTGCACAAATGGCTGCAGAAGATTGTTCAAAAGAAGCTTTTGAATATGGTTTAAGAAAAGTAAAAGTTTTCGTTAAAGGACCTGGTCAAGGTAGAGAATCTGCAATAAGATCTATTCATAATGCTGGAATTATTGTAACTGAAATTATTGATGTTACACCAATACCTCATAATGGATGTCGTCCACCAAAAAGAAGAAGAGTTTAATAAATAGATAACAGTATCTCAAAAGATATATATTAATATAAGTTATGGCAAGATATACAGGCCCAAAATCAAGAATTGCAAGAAGGTTTAATGAAGCTATCTTCGGTCCAGACAAAAGTTTGGAAAGAAGACAGTATGGACCAGGACAACATGGACCAAACAAAAGAAGACCTAAGCAGTCTGAGTACGGTATTCAATTAATGGAAAAGCAAAAAGCTAAATATACTTATGGTATTTTAGAAAAGCAATTCCGTAATATGTACAAAAAAGCTAAAGCAAGTAATGGTGTTACTGGTGAAGCTCTTTTACAATTGTGCGAAAGAAGATTGGATAATGTAGTTTTTAGATTAGGAATTTCTTCAACTAGAAGTGGAGCAAGACAATTTGTTTCTCACAGACATATTACTGTAAATGGAGAAGTATTGAATATTCCTTCATACATGGTAAAAGAAGGTGATGTAATTGGAGTAAGAGAAAAGTCTAAATCTAATCCAGTTATTACAGCATCATTGTCTAGTAATAATAGATCTTCTGATTGGTTAGAATGGGATTCATCTAAAATGTCTGGTAAATTTATTAAAGTTCCAGAAAGAGTTCAAATTCCAGAGAACATCAAAGAACAATTAATAGTAGAATTATATTCTAAATAATAATTAGATAAAAAAACATTTGTTAAAATGGCAATATTAGATTTTCAAAAACCAGATAAAGTAATCATGCTTGATTCGGATGAATTCGTTGGTAAATTCGAATTCAGACCTCTTGAACCAGGTTATGGAATTACTGTTGGTAATGCATTAAGAAGAATTCTTTTATCTTCATTAGAAGGTTATGCAATCACTTCTCTTCAAATAGAAGGAGTTGATCATGAGTTTTCTTCAATCAAAGGAGTTGTTCAAGATGTTACAGAAATCATTCTTAACCTTAAACAAGTAAGGTTTAAAAGACAGATTGAAGATACTGATTCTGAAGTAGTGAAATTTAAGATTAGTAATCAAACAAAATTTACTGCTGCTGATATTGGTAAAGCAACTTCAGCATTCCAAGTAATCAACACAGATATGGTTATTTGTGAAATGGACAAAGGAGTTACTTTAGAAATTGAATTGAATATTGGAAAAGGAAGAGGATACCGTCCTTCTGATGAAAACAAAGATGAAAATTCAAAAATTGGAACTGTAGCTATTGATTCTATTTTTACACCAATCAAAAACGTAAATTATACTGTTGAAGATTACCGTGTAGAGCAAAGAACAGATTATGAGCAGTTAAATTTTGAAATTACAACTGATGGTTCAATTGATCCTAAATCGGCATTGAAAGAAGCAGCTAAAATATTGATTCACCATTTCATGTTATTCTCAGATGAGAGAATTACTTTGGATATTGATGAAAAGAAAAGTGAGGAAGAATTTGATGAAACTTCACTGCACATGAGACAATTGTTGAAGAACAAATTAGTAGATATGGAATTATCTGTAAGAGCATTAAATTGCTTGAAATCTGCTGATGTTGAAACTCTAGGAGAATTGGTATCATACCACAAAAGTGATTTATTGAAATTCAGAAACTTTGGTAAGAAGTCTCTTACTGAATTAGAAGAATTGATTGAATCAAAAGGATTGGCATTTGGAATGGATGTTTCTAAATACAATTTAGATAGCTAATATTTATATCACGAGAGATAATAGGAAGAAATGAAACACGGAAAAAAGTTTAAAAGTTTAAGTAGAACTAAGTCACACAGAAAAGCATTAATGGGAAACCTTGCTTCTGAATTGATTAAGCATAAAAGAATTAAAACTACTTTAACGAAAGGAAAAGAATTAAGAAAGTATATTGAACCTGTTCTTACAAAATGTAAAACGGATACTACTCACAACAGAAGATTAGTATTTAAAGCATTGTTGAATAATGAGCAAGCAAAAGGTTTAGTTACTGAATTATTTAGAGAAGTAGCTCCAAAGATTGCAGATAGACCAGGTGGATATACAAGAGTAATAAAATTACCTCCAAGACAAGGTGATAATGCTCCAATGTGTTACATTGAATTAGTAGATTATAATGAGTTACTAATGGCTAGTGGAGAAACTAAGAAACCAGCAACAAGAAGAAGTAGAAGAGGTGGTGCGAAAGCAACAACTACGTCAACTGCATCTGCTGATGCTAAATCTGAAGATCTTACAAAGATTGAAGGAGTTGGACCTAAAGCTGCAGAAGCTTTAACAGCTGCTGGATTATCAACTTTCGCATTAGTTTCTGCATCTACACCAGAAGCTATCAAAGAAATTCTTACTTCTGCTGAGGGAAGATTAGGTTCTTTAGACCCTACTACTTGGGTAGATCAAGCTAAGCTTGCTGCTGAGGGAAAATGGGATGAGTTGAAAAAATGGCAAGATGAGATGGATGGTGGTAAACCAACTGAATCTAAAGACGGAAAATAAACAATATGAATTGTTATTAATTATTTATAAAAAGGATGTAATTTTTTAATTACATCCTTTTTTTTTACCTTATTTTTACACACAAGTTAAACCACAAATTATATAAAATGACTGAAAAAAAGAAAGCCATATTATTACTAGAAGATGGGACAATTTTTGAAGGAAATGCTATTGGAAAGATTGGAACCTATTCTGGAGAGATTGCATTCAACACGGGTATGACAGGATATCAAGAGATTTTCACGGATCCTTCTTATTATGAACAAATTTTAATAATGACAACTGCTCACATAGGAAACTATGGAACGATTGCAAAAGAGATAGAATCTGACACAATAAAAATTGCAGGATTAATTGTAAAAAAATTCTCTGATACTCACTCAAGAGCAGGAGATGTTAAATCTTTAAATGATTTATTAATCGAAAACAACAGGGGAGGTATAAGTGATATTGATACTAGAGCCTTAGTAAGACAAGTAAGAAGCAAAGGAGCAATGAATGTTATTATATCATCAGAAATTGAAGATATAAAAGAATTAAAGTCTTTATTAGCTAAAACACCATCTATGGATGGGTTGGAACTAGCATCAAAAGTTTCTACTAAAGAATCATTTTTTGTAGGAGATGAAAATTCAACTATGAAAGTTGCATTATTAGATTTTGGTGTAAAAAAGAATATTATTAGATGTTTAGTTGATAGAGGATGTTACGTTAAGGTTTTTCCTTATAATACACCTGCATCAGAAATAAAAGCTTGGAACCCGGATGGTATTATGTTATCTAATGGACCTGGAGATCCATCAGCAATGCCAGCAGAAATTGAAACTGTAAAAGAATTAACGAAAGGAGATACACCAATATTTGGGATTTGTCTTGGACATCAAATATTAGCTTTATCGCAAGGTTTGTCTACGTTTAAAATGCACAATGGGCATAGAGGAGTTAATCACCCAGTTAAAAACTTAGCTACTGGAAAAGGAGAAATTACTTCTCAAAATCATGGATTTGTAGTAAATAGAGAAGAGGCAGAAGCTCATGCAGAACTTGAAATGACTCATGTTCATTTGAATGATGATACTTTAGCAGGATTAAAGTTTAAATCAAAAAAGATATTTTCTGTTCAGTATCACCCAGAGTCTTCACCAGGACCAAATGATTCAAGGTATTTATTTGATGATTTTGTAGAAAACATTAAAGTTCATCAATCGCAATTAGTATAATTAATTAACAAATAATTTAAACAATAAGAATGAGTTACATTGTAAATGTTCACGCAAGAGAAATTTTAGATTCTAGAGGTAATCCAACTATAGAAGTAGATGTATTGACAAGTGATGGAAGCATGGGGAGAGCGGCAGTTCCTTCTGGAGCTTCTACAGGAGTACATGAGGCGGTTGAATTAAGAGATGGAGATACTGAGAGATATTTAGGGAAAGGAGTGCTTAAGGCAGTTCAAAATGTAAATGAAATTTTGGATGAGGAATTACACGGAACTGTAATTACAAATCAAAAAGAAATTGACTCAATTATGTGTCAAGCAGATGGTACTGACAATAAAGGTAACATTGGTGCTAATGCAATATTAGGTGTTTCTTTGGCTTGTGCCAGAGCAGCAGCAGATTCATTGGGGATTTCATTGTATAGTTATTTAGGAGGTATGTTGGGAACAACAATGCCGGTTCCTATGATGAATATATTAAATGGAGGATCTCATGCAGATAACAAAATTGATGTTCAAGAATTTATGGTTATGCCATTTGGAGCTTCTTCTTTTAGTGAAGCATTAAGAATGGGAACTGAAGTATTTCATCATTTGAAGGCTGTATTAAAAGCAAAAGGATTATCTACTAACGTAGGAGATGAAGGAGGTTTTGCACCAAATTTACAATCTAACGAAGAAGGTATTAAAGTTGTTATGGAAGCAATAGAAAAAGCTGGTTATGTACCTGGAAAGGATATTTGGATTGCTTTGGATGCTGCAGCTTCTGAATTTTACAACAAGGAAGAAGGTGTGTATCATTTAGAGTCTACAGGAGAGAAATTAACTTCTTCTCAAATGGTTGACTTTTGGGCTGATTGGTGTGAAAAATACCCAATAGCATCAATAGAAGATGGATTGGACGAAGATGACTGGAGTGGATGGAAACAATTAACTGAAAAACTAGGAGACAAAGTTCAACTGGTAGGAGATGATTTATTTGTAACTAATACTACAAGATTAGCAAGGGGAATAGAAGAGGGAATTGCCAATTCTATTCTTATTAAAGTAAACCAAATTGGTACTCTTTCAGAAACGATAGAAGCTATTCAAATGGCAAACAAAGCTGGATATACTTCAGTAATGAGTCATAGAAGTGGAGAAACTGAAGATTCTATTATTGCGGATTTAGCTGTAGCATTGAATACAGGACAAATTAAAACAGGTTCTGCATCAAGATCTGATAGAATAGCTAAGTACAATCAATTGATTAGAATTGAAGAAGAATTAGGAGAAAAAGCTTATTTCCCAGGAAAGGACTTCAAGTTTATCTAGGATAAAATTAGACGTAATAAAAAAGGGTGTTGTAACTAATTACAACACCCTTTTTTTTGGTTTCAATTTTTTCTAAAGTATATACCTCAAAGATAATGCAAATCCATCACCCCAAAATCCTTTGTAACCTATAAGGTTCATTGATGGTTTCCAATCTAAACTTACATTGAAAGGAACTTCTTCAAAGTTATATTCAAGTCCAAGAATACCGTCAATTCCTATAACAGTATAGCCATTGTTATCATTGGCCCATTTAACATTTGATCCATTCCAGAAACCAAGGTGTGCACCAGCACCAACATACCAATTCAATCTATTCACATTGGTACTGTTGTGTAGTTCATAGAGTCCTGTTACGTTAAATCCTTTCCATCTAGAAGTTAAGATTCCTTCTATCATTGCATTTCCACCTAATGAATGCTTAATAGTAAGTCCGTTATAAAATCCACCTCTAATCCCAATGGCAGTTTTGTAATCTTGCGATAAGCCCGAAGCTGCGCATAATAAAGCTATAAGCCCTATAATTATACCTTTTTTCATGTTTTTTCTGTTTTTATTATTTACAAAGTTAAGGATAAACATCTGTTAAAATCAATTTGATGATTCTAATAAATTTAAATTTTTCATAGGTGCTGAATTATGCAAGTTCTAAAAAAAAGCTATCTTTAAACCTATGAAAAAAATCCTTAGAAATAGTCTTGTATTCATTGCTGCAATTACATTGTTTTCAAGTTTTACTTTACTACACGAATTTTTCATCTCCATTACTAGTATTGATTTTAATCATAAATCCAATAAACTGGAGATTTCTTGCCAATTTACTGCACATGATGTAGAAGAGGCAATCCTAAATATTCATGACATAGATTTGAATTTGGGAGAGCCTAATGAATATGAAAAGGCAGACAGCTTATTGTTCCTTTATATTCAATCTAATTTTGAGGTAAACTCTAAGGAAGAGATTAGTTATAATTACGTAGGAAAGGAAGTAAATTTGGACGAAACTCTTTGGGTATACATAGAATCGGAAGAAATAATAAAACCTACAGAACTAGTAATAACCAATACTTTTTTGATAGATGACTTTGATAGTCAATCTAACATTACTCATGTAAATTTTGGAAAAAGACAACAAACATTTTCATTCAATAGAATAAGTAAAACCCATACCTATAAAGTAAAATAACAATATGAAAAAATCATTATTACTAACCGTTTTATCCTTGTGTTCGATAGCATTAATAGGACAAGAATACAACAAGAATAAATTTCGCCAGCTAAAGCAAGAATTACCAACTCCTAATGTTTATAGAACTGCTGCAGGTGCGCCAGGTCATGCCTATTACCAGCAAAAGGCTGATTATGTATTGGATATTACTTTGGATGATAAAACTCAAAAATTATTTGGAGAAGGAACAGTGCAGTATTTTAATAATTCACCAGACAAGTTGGAATACCTTTGGGTTCAGTTGGACCAAAATATGAGAGCAAAAACATCTGACACAAAGAAAATTTCTACCGGGAAAGTTTCTGGAGGAGCAGGTAGTTATGTAATGAATGGATTATTGAATGATTACGAAGGAGGGTTTAACATTGATTACATCCAAAAGGAAGATGGAAGTGACCAATCATTTACGATTAATAAAACAATGTTGAGGATTAATCTTGAAACTCCATTGGCTTCAGGAGAATCATTTACATTTAAAATGAAATGGAATTACAACATTAATGATAGAGATAAAGTAGGGGGAAGATCGGGAATGGAGTATTTTGAAGAAGAAGATAACTACTTATATACGATAGCACAGTTTTACCCAAGAATGTGTGTGTATAATGATGTAGAAGGATGGCAAAACAAGCAGTTTTTGGGAAGAGGTGAGTTTGCCTTGGTATTTGGAGATTTTAAAGTAAACATTACTACACCAAAAGATCACGTAGTAGGAGCAACAGGAGATTTGACAAATGTTAAAGATTTATTGACTTCAGCACAATACAGTAGATGGGAAGATTCTAAAAAATCATATAAAGATCCTGTGGTTATTGTAACTCAAAAAGAAGCAGAGAAAGCAGAGAAAAATAAAGCAAGTGAAACTAAGACTTGGAAATTTGACGCTAAGAATGTAAGAGATTTTGCATTTGCAAGTTCACGTAAATTTATTTGGGATGCAATGGCAGTGAAGCAAGAAGGTGCTCCAGATGTTATGGCAATGAGTTATTACCCTAAAGAAGGAAATCCATTATGGGAAAAATATTCTACGAAGGCAGTAGCACAAACTTTAAGTACTTATTCTAAATACACGATTGCTTACCCTTATCCAAAAGCTATTTCTGTGCATTCTAAAAGTATTGGGATGGAATACCCAATGATTTGTTTCAATTTTGGTCGTCCAGAAAAAGACGGTACTTATTCTGAAAGAACCAAATACGGAATGATTGGAGTAATTATACATGAAGTAGGGCACAACTATTTTCCAATGATTATTAATTCTGACGAACGTCAATGGACTTGGATGGACGAAGGATTAAATACTTTTTTACAGTATTTGACGGAGCAAGAATTTGAAAGAGATTTTCCATCAAGAAGAGGGCCAGCTTATAAAATTACTAATTACATGAAAGGAGATAAATCTAGAATTTCTCCAATTATGACTAATTCAGAATCTATTTTCCAGTTTGGAAACAATGCTTACGGAAAACCAGCAACTGCTCTTAATATTTTAAGAGAAACGATTATGGGAAGAGAATTGTTTGATTATTCATTTAAAATATATGCAGAGAGATGGGCATTTAAACACCCAACTCCAGCAGATTTCTTTAGAACAATGGAAGATGCATCTGGTGTGGACTTGGATTGGTTCTGGAGAGGATGGTTCTATACTACGGATTATGTAGATATATCTATGGATGAAGTAAAATGGTTGCAAATTGATACTAGAAATCCTGAGATAGAAAAAGCCATATTGAAAAAAAACAAGGAAGATGAAGACAATAGTTTTGTAGGTAATCAAAGAAATAAGACAGAAATTAAAACTACCTATAACGAGAGAGATAAGAGCTTGAATGATTTCTACACTTCATATGATGAGTTTGCGGTTACAAAAGCAGACAAAGAAGCTTATAAGAAGTATATGAAAGGAATGAGCGATAGACAGAAAGCTCAGATTGATGCAAACTATAATTTCTATGAAATTACTTTCACAAACAAAGGAGGATTGGTTATGCCAATTATACTTCAGTTTGATTACAAGGATGGATCAAGTGAAAAAGAATACATTCCTGCAGAAATTTGGAAAATGACTACGGAAGGAGGGGAAAACCAAAGTGTAACGAAGGTATTTATGAAGAAGAAAGAAGTTTCGAATATTACTTTGGATCCTAATTTGGAAACAGCAGATTGTGATGTAACTAATAATTATTGGCCACATAAAGTTGTTCCTTCTAAGTTCAAATTGTATAAAGACAAGAAAGCAGGTCCTAAATCCAACCCTATGCAGAAGGCAAAGAAATAAAATTTGTAATAAATATTAAATTCAAACCTAGCAGCTTTTCAAAAGTTGCTAGGTTTTTTTATAAAATATAATCTCAATGAATTACAATAACAGAAAGTTTAGAGTTGTGAAAAACTCAGAAAATGGAGAGACTTCAGTAGAGACAATTTTTGAATATTACCAAGATGGAAAAGTTTTGACCTGTGAATACAAAGGAGGAGAAATTGTGGAAGGTCATTTAATAGGATTAGTTGATGAAATTGGAAATATTGAAATGCGTTATCATCAAGTCAATACGAAGGGTGAATTAATGACAGGAACTTGTAATTCAAAGCCAGAGATTTTGGAAAATGGAAAAATAAGACTTCATGAAACTTGGGAATGGACTTCTGGCGATAAATCAAAAGGAACTTCTGTTTTGGAAGAGATTTAATTTAAGTACATATTAATTCCCAGCTAATCTTTTTATAAGTAACAGAATTTTTATCTTTAAGGAATAAATATTAAAATCATGGCATTACTAATAGCGTTTTTTGTTTTATCAATTGTATTTTCTTTTTTGTGTTCCATTTGGGAAGCAGTATTGTTAAGTATCACTCCCAATTATGTAACAACCTTAGAGCATAAAGGAGGAGCAGTTGCAGAAAACTTAGTTCAGTTTAAAAAGAACATAGATAAACCACTTTCAGCAATACTTACTTTAAATACCATTGCTCATACCGTGGGAGCCATAGGAGTTGGAGCTCAAGCTGGAGCTGTTTTTGGAAATGACAATCTTTCTTTTTTAGGTTTTAATTTTAGTTATGAAGCTATCATTGCAACA
Source organism: uncultured Flavobacteriales bacterium (assembly GCA_964021785.1). GTDB lineage: Bacteria > Bacteroidota > Bacteroidia > Flavobacteriales_D > CAJJDF01 > CAJJDF01. The sequence continues at coordinate 24,139 of CAXIAX010000008.1, read as the reverse complement.
GTAATGACTATGGCAATATTAATTTTGTCAGAAATAATTCCTAAAACAATAGGAGCAAATAATTGGAAAAATTTAGCACCTTTTACTATTACATCCTTAAGTATTTTATTGAAAATTTTGTTTCCTTTTGTTTGGGTAAGCCAATTAATAACAGGATTTCTAAAAAAGGATAAAACAGAAAGTGTATTGTCTAGATCAGATTTTGCTGTAATTGCTCAAAAAACTGCAAAGGGAGGAAGCATAGAAGAAAACGAACATCTTATTATAGAAAATTTACTAAACCTAAATGAACTAACTGTGGATGATGTAATGACTCCAAGGTCTGTCATGTTTTTAGTTTCCGAGAGTATCACAGTTCAAGAGTTTTACTCTAAGTATAGAAAAAATCCTTATTCAAGAATCCCGGTTTATCATAATACAGAAGATATGATAACAGGATTTGTATTGAGGGATGAAATATTAGAAGAGTTAGTAAATCAGAATAAAACCACTGAATTATCCAAGCTTAAGCGTGATATTGTAATGGTGGAATCAACACTTGGTTTAAGAGACTGTATGAATGTATTAACAGAACAAGAAGCGCATATGGCTATTGTAACTGATCGTCATGGAAGTTTAGTAGGAGTTGTAACCTTAGAAGATTTAATAGAAACCTTGCTTGGAATAGAAATTATGGACGAAACTGATTTAGTAGCCGATTTACAAGCTTTGGCTAGAAAAAAATGGTTGGCTAGAAATAATAAGTAGGTTAAAGTTTAGCTTTTTTATAAGCTGTTAAAATAAGTAATCAAAGTATTTATAGTTTGTGTTTCTAAAGGTAATTCTGATAAATCTAACTTGATTCCATGTCTATTAATCACAAGTTTATTCAACTTTTTAAAATCAAATAGATCAAGAGATTTTAGCTTCTCAACCATCTCGTGTTTATCGTAATTTATGTAGTAGTCATTAATTATACAGCTGTTTTTATGTTTTTTTCTTAAAGTATTAAAAATGCTTGATCTATTAATTTTCAAGAAAGTATTTCTATCTTTTATAGACTTTTTAACCTTTAAGATTAGTCTTTCATTAAAGACTCCATCCATTGAAAATACACCCGCATTCACACTTATTAGGGATCTTTTTCCTCTTAACAATGTAGCCTTATTTAAAGTGCCAATTTTGAAACTCACATAATTTGCAGCATACACTCCATGAGTTAAAAATGAATTTTCTTCTGCAAATTTTTGCCAAGCAATAGCTCTTTCTTCCATAATCTTATACCATGGAGAGTTATCATAATTAGGTGCTTCTGGGTATATCATAAGTTAAATGTAAAAAAAAATCCCCATCAACTAATGTTAATGAGGATTAATATATTTAGATGTTTTTAAAACTATTCTACACCATGCATAAGTTTCTTCAATGGGAAACTAAGAGCGTATAATACAACTCCAGCAGCTATTGGTATAATCACTAATATCTCAAAGAAATCTGACATTGATGAAGTTTTTGCAATTTCTTCCATGTAACCAGATGCAAAACCTGCAATTTTATTCCCCATAGCAGAGGCAAAGAACCAAATTCCAAACATGATTCCAATTAATCTTTTTGGTGATAATTTACTCACGTAAGATAATCCTACTGGAGACAAAGAAAGTTCTCCCATTGTATGTAACAAATAGGCTAATACAAGGAAAATCATACTTACTTTTTCAACTTCTCCCATATCTCCACCTACAAAGCCTGCAGCTCCATATACTAATGGAATAAATCCTAATCCTAGAAGAACTAATCCAATTGCGAATTTTTGAGGTCCATTAGGATTGAATCTCGTTTTAGCTAAAGATGCCCATATAAATGAGAATAATGGTGCTAATGTGAATATGAATAAAGCATTTAAACTTTGAAACCATGTAGCTGGTACTTCTAAGTTCTCTGCTTGGAATTGGTCGTAGATCATATAACCCATAATTCCAGCTAAAATCACAATACTTAGTCCCATAAAACTCATTGCTGCAGCATATTTTTTTCCAAGTTGTTTTGCAACTCCGTAAAATAACCAAACTAAAATTCCTAAGGGTAATAATGAAATAACAGAACTTAATACTTTAAACCACATTCCGTCTCCTGCTAAGCTTCTGTCTGTATAATCACTTGCAAAAATATTTAAACTACTTCCTGCTTGCTCAAATGCAGCCCAAAAGAAAATAGAAAAGAATGCCAATACACCTACTACTATTAATCTTTGTGACTCAACTTTAGTTAAAGGTTGTTTTTTCACTTCTTCAATAGAATCCAACACGTCATTTGTTTCAGGTAGATTTCCTTTTTTAGGAGGTAATCCAATGTTTCCAAACATATTTTGAATCAAGTAGAATTGAATCATACCAATTACCATAAATACACCCGCTAATCCAAATCCGTAATGCCATCCCATGTTTTCTGCAAGGTATCCACATAAAATAGACCCTAAAAATGCACCAACATTAATCCCTTGGTAAAAGATTGTATATCCAGAATCCTTTTTAGGACTTCCATCAGGGTATAATTGACCTACAATAGAAGAGATATTTGGTTTAAAGAAACCGTTACCAATAATTAATAATCCTAAACCTAAATAGAAGGCGGGCATTGGATTAAAAGCTAAAGCAAAATGCCCTAAAGACATAAGTATAGCTCCGGTGGTTATGGCTTTTCGATATCCTAGAACCTTATCTGCTATAATTCCACCCAGTATTGGTGTAATGTATACTAACATAGTATAAGAACCATATAATGAACCAGCATCTTCAGCACTCCAACCAAGTCCTGGATTTTCACTACCAATTTCCTCTACCAAATAAAGAACTAATAAAGCTCTCATTCCGTAGTAACTAAATCTTTCCCACATCTCTGCGAAAAACAGTACAAATAGTCCAACTGGATGTCCAAATACTTCTTTGTTTATTGCATCATTACTTTCCATAAGTGTTTTTATAATTTTGTTAAAGGTCTAAATTAAGAAAATTTTCAATTTCAAAAACTAAAATTCCAATAAATAATAATAATACAATGAACAAATTCTACAATTATTCTTGTATTTTTAAACCATGAAAAAAATAACCCTACTCTTATTGTCAGGATTAGTTCTTAATTCCTGTACAAACAACCAATACGAATCGAATAAAAACAAGATCGAGAAAATGGAAACATCTGATATTACTGATGTGCATTCTTATGCGCAATTTGATAAAGCATACACTACTCATTTATATTTAGATTTAAATGCAGATTTCGATAAAAAGGTATTGAGTGGAGTTGCTGCTCATACAATTCAGAATAATAATGCAGATGAGATAATATTTGACATTAAGGATTTGAACATTGATAAGATTATTACCAATGACCAAGGAAAGGAAGTTAAATTTACGATAGGAGCAGAGGATAAGATAAAAGGAAGATCATTGAATGTTGCTATTACACCTAATACTACCCGTGTAGAGATTCATTATTCTACTAATCCTAGTTCTGAAGCTGTACAATGGCTGTCGCCACAACAAACTGCTGACAAAACAGACCCGTTTTTATTCACACAAGGAGAAGCTATTTTGACTCGTTCTTGGATTCCAATTCAGGATTCTCCAGGGAATAAAATTACTTATTCTGCAAGAATTACGGTTCCAGATTCACTTACAGCAGTAATGAGTGCCAATACAACAAAGAAAGGAAATGGAGAATTTACTTTCGAAATGAAACAACCTATTCCTTGTTATTTAATTGCTTTGGCAATTGGTAAATTGGAATATAAGTCATTGGGAAAAAGATCAGGAGTATATGCAGAACCTTCTATGATGGAAGCTTGTTATAACGAGTTTGAAGATTTGGAAGAAATGATTTCTGCAGCAGAAGGATTGTATGGAGAGTATGCATGGGAACAATATGATGTAATTGTATTGCCACCAAGTTTTCCTTTTGGAGGAATGGAAAACCCTAGACTTACTTTTGCAACACCAACTATTATTGCAGGAGATAAATCTTTAACTTCATTAATTGCTCATGAATTGGCACATTCTTGGTCGGGGAATTTAGCAACCAATGCAACTTGGGATGACTTTTGGTTGAACGAAGGATTTACTGTTTATTTTGAAGGAAGAATAATAGAAGAACTTTATGGAAAAGATTACGCAGACATGTTAGCCGTATTGAGCTACCAGGGATTATTAGATGAGTTGGAAGAATTGCCAGCAGAAGATACTAGATTGAAACTAGATTTGGAAGGAAGAAGTCCTGATGATGGAATGTCGGCAATTGCATATGACAAAGGATGCTTTATGTTGCGAATGATTGAAGAGAATGTAGGAAGAGAGAAATTCGATAATTTCTTAAATGCCTATTTCGATAATTTCAAATTCAAAAACTTAACTACTGAAGAATTTCTAGTTTACATTAATAAGGAATTACCAGAGGTACAAAAATTAAATTTGAATGAGTGGATTTATAATCCCGGTTTACCTTCTAATTGTCCTAAAATAGAATCGGATAAATTTGATAAAGTAGAAGCCAACCTTAGAAACAAAACTTATGTTGCGAATCAAGCAACAACAAAAGATTGGACAACTCACGAGTGGTTACATTTTATTGGTGCAATAGACACAAGTTGGAATTTAACTGATTTTAAAGAAGCAGATGATTTATTCAACTTCACTACTTCTAAAAATTCGGAGATTGCTGCAGCTTGGTATGAGAAATCTATTAAAGCAAAATACAAAACAGTATACCCAGAGTTAGAAGCATTTCTTGTGAGAGTAGGAAGAAGAAAATTCTTAACGCCACTTTACAAAGCATTGCTTTCTGCAGATGACAAACAAACGGCTTTGAATATTTATAAAAAAGCAAGACCAAATTATCATTTTGTATCTACCAATACAATGGATAAATTGTTGGGAGTAAATAACTAAACCTAAAGAATAAACTTGAAATTTCCAGAAAATAATATTCAAAGGTGGGTAATATTTGCATTTGATGTATTTGCTACATTGTTTGCATTGTTTGTTGCGTATGCGCTAAGGTTTGATTTTTTTAGTTCTAAGCAAGATTTCAGTAATGAATTAGACATGCTAAAAACCGCATTACCTATTTTTATAGGAGTGCGAATTATTCTGTTTTATTTTGGAAAAACATACGCAGGTATTATAAGGTATACCAGTACCGAAGATGCAAAGCGAATATTTAAAGTAGTAACAATTGGTACAGGGATTTTTATACTATTGAGTGTAATTAAGTTTCAATTTATAGATGGAACATACTTTTTGCCTAGGCCAATTATTGCCATAGAGTATTTGCTTACTTTGTTCTTTATGATTGCTACCCGATTGGGAGTAAAACTTATTTACCATGAAGGAAGAAAAGACAAAGAGAATACCAAGAATGTAATTATTTATGGAGCCGGAGAAATGGGTAGTATTGTATACCGTACCTTGAATGAATCTGCAAAAATAATGAACAATGTTGTTGCTTTTGTGGATGATAATCCAAACAAAGCAGGTAATATTCTTCAAGGAGTAAAGGTTTTCCATACAAGTAAATTGGAAAGCTTGATAAAGAAAGAAACGGTAGATAATATTATTGTTTCTATCCAAAGTCCATCCAATGAAAACAGAAGTAGAATACTTGATGTAGCTTTGAATAATAATGTTACTGTACTTAATGTGCCACCCGTACAAGATTGGATAGATGGACAGATTAACGTAAAACAAATTCAAAAAATAAAGATAGAAGATATACTGGGTAGAAAAGAGATTTCCTTGAGTATGGATAGTATATCAAAGTCTACCAAAGGAAAAGTAATTTTAATAACGGGAGCAGCAGGTTCTATTGGGAGTGAAATAGTGAGACAATTGCTAAGGTTTTCTCCAGAGAAATTAATATTGGTAGATCAAGCAGAGTCTGGCTTGTATGACTTGGAACAAGAACTGATAGAGTATTCCGATTCTATGGATATTGTAGTAGGAGATATTGCGAATTTATCTCGAATAGATAAAATATTTTCTCACTTTAAACCTTCAATGGTTTTTCATGCTGCAGCCTACAAGCACGTACCTTTGATGGAAGAAAATCCTTGTGAGGCAATAGAAACAAATGTGCAAGGGACCAAGAATTTGGTCGATTTATCAGATAAATATAAAGTAGAGAAATTTGTGATGGTATCTACAGATAAAGCTGTGAATCCAACCAATGTAATGGGAGCATCTAAACGAATAGCTGAGGTGATTGCACAACATAAAAACGCAAATTCGCAAACTGCTTTTATAACCACAAGATTTGGGAATGTATTAGGATCTAATGGTTCTGTAATTCCATTGTTCAAAAGGCAAATAGAAAAAGGAGGACCGCTAACGGTAACACACGAAGAAGTAACTCGTTTTTTTATGACAATTCCTGAGGCTTGTCAATTGGTAATTGAAGCCGGAGTAATGGGAGGAGGAGGAGAGATTTTTGTTTTTGATATGGGAGAATCTGTAAAGATAATTGACTTAGCAAGAAGAGTAATTAAGCTTTCGGGGTTTGAGCCAGAGGTAGATATTAAAATAAAGATTACAGGACTAAGACCAGGAGAAAAATTATACGAAGAAGTACTAAGTGATGGGGAAACTACAATGCCTACTCATCATCCACAAATTTTGATAGGAAAAACAAGAGAAATAGAACCTACAGTATTGGAGGATGTACTTGCTTTGATAGAACATGCCAATTCTCAAGAAAATGAATTGGTGGTGAAGAAAATGAAAAAAATCATACCTGAATTTTTGAGTAATAATTCGGTATATGGTAAATTAGATATAAAATAATAGAGAATGACAGTATCAGAACAATCTCATGATGAGAAAAGCTTAGAGGAGAAAATAGCAAATCACATAGGAGCAGCATCTTCTATTGAATTGAAATTTCAATACCAAGAATTGGACAAAGAGATAAAGTTAGATTTGGTGACTTTTAATCCAAAACACAATCAGTTGTTTTTGTTTCATTCTGTAGTTGGATACAGCAAAGTAGATTCATTGCAAAAAATGCTTGAGTATATCAAGAATTATAAAGACAAAGAAAGTTCTTATACAATTCAATGGTCGCTTAAGGAAAGCTCGGGATTGAATACTTCTTATTTTAGAGCAGCTAACTTATTGTCGGCAATAGAAAAGTTTTATTTCGAAAGAGATATAAACTCTACAGTTGTTTTTAGTGTTGTATTAAACCCAATTTCGTAACCCTATGAATTCAAAAAAAATAAATACAAAGTTACAAGTCCGTTTCAATGACTTAGATATGGCAGGTCATGTTCATAATTCAGAATATTTAAATTATTTTGAAATAGGAAGAATAGATTATTTTAATCAAGTAATAGATACGGATTGGAACTGGAAAGAAAAGGGAATCTTGGTAGCAAGAAATGAAGTTGATTACTTAAAACCAACTTATTTCAGTGATTCCGTATTTGTAGAGACTACTTGTGAAGATATTGGTAAAAAAAGCATAACCCTTTCTTACAGATTGTTTAGTGAAAAAGAAGGAGTGAAAGAATTATGCGCAAAAGGTAGAAGTATTTTAGTTTGTTTTGATTTTAAAGCAAATACCTCTGTAGCTGTTTTTGAAGATTGGAAAAAGGCTTTAGAAGACTAATTCCGTCAAGTCTTTAATTACATTTTCACTTTTATCGTGGTTGTACCAAACTTGTAAATCTTTTTTGAAGTCTGCATCCAATTTACCGTGCTTTTCTTTGTAATCGGCAACCATTTTGGTAGCAATAGTAGGTCTTGGTCCCCAAGTGTTTTTAACTTTTCCGTCCTCTATTTGTATCAATTTAGGAATTGCCTGATTTCCGTTAGTCAAGAATTCATTCATTAATTCTGGATTCTCATCACGTAACACTATTCTTAAATCAATATTACTGTTAGTCTCTGCTAATTTGTTAATTACTGGTAAATTTTGAGCAGCATCTCCACACCATCCTTCAGAAATTACAACCCACGTGTTTTTTTTAGAAATTGAGCTAAACTTTGCAGAAACATCCTCCGATAATTTTGTCGTTTTGTCTAGCCTTTTCATTCTACTATTATTTAGTTTACTGTACCCAACTAAATCTTCTGAACCGTTTTTTGTTGTTGATTCATTTTTGTCTAATAAGTTACTAACTAACTCTCTATATTCGATATAGCTCATGCTTTTTGATAAGCTGTTGTTTAATATTTCCATCTTTTAATTTTACCTTTTTAACGTAACTTATATTTTTTCCTTACAGTTTTATTTGGTCCAATAAAAATACTTTGTGTTAAGTAAATCTAAATAATAAAAAAACACTTGTTAAGCACTATCTAATAGCTTAAATTCGTTATCTATTAATAAACTAAATTGAATTAGGATGACTCGAGAATTTCAAGCTACAAAAGTAAAAAAGAAAAGTAAGGTAAAGAAGATTCTGAAATGGACAGGAATTACATTTTTGTTGATACTGATTACCCTTATTGCTTTGCCTTTTATTTTCAAAGATAAATTGGTAGAAATTGTAAAGACAGAAGTAAACAATTCTGTAAATGCCAAAGTAGATTTTGGAGATTTTGACTTGACTCTATTTAGTTCATTTCCCAATTTTTCATTCGATATTCAAGATGTAAGTGTAACGGGAGTAAACGAATTTGAAGGAGTAAATTTAGCAAGTATCAAAAACACAAACATCCAATTGGATTTGATGAGTGTGATTAATGGAGATAAAATAAAGATAAAATCTATTGTAATAGACGAGCCCACAATTAATATTATCGTAAACAAAGATAGCTTGGCTAATTATGATATTGCCAAAACATCAGAAACGATAGAAGATACTGTTCAAGTAGAAGAAAGCAGTGAACCTCTAGAATATGAGATTGGACTTAATAAATTAATCATAACAAAAGCGAACATTACTTACAAGGATGCTATTTCTAATATTTCATCCGAAGTAAAAAACATGGATTTTGATTTATCGGGAGATTTTACTCAAGATATTTTTGACATAAAAACAATTACAAGTATTGAAGCCCTTACAGTATCTGAAGGAATTGTAGATTACTTGAATAAGACAAAAGTGAATTTTGATGCAGGAATAAACATAGATAAATTTACAAAATACACGCTTAAGGAAAATAACTTAAAGCTGAATGAATTGGATTTAGGATTTGATGGATGGGTAGAGTTATTGGAAGATAAAATGAATATTGATATGAAATTCAATTCTAAGAAAACGGATTTCAAAAGTATTCTTTCATTAATTCCTGCAGTTTATTCCAAAGATTTTAGCAGCATAGACACAAGAGGAAACATAGCTTTGTCTGGAGATGTAAAAGGAAGCTTAGAAGGAGAATCATATCCAGGGTTTAATTTAGATATGGGAATAACAAACGGTTATTTTAAATATCCAGACATGCCAAACTCTGCCGATAATATTAATATAGTGACTAAGGTTACACACCCACAAGGAGATTTAGATAAAATGAAAATAGATGTGAGTAAATTACATTTAGAGTTAGCACAAAATCCTATTGATGCAACATTGCAAGTTTCTACACCCATGAGTGACCCAAATATTGCAAGTAAAATAAAAGCAGATATAGACTTGGAGAAATTACAAACTGTAGTTCCTATGGAGGAAAACGAAAAGTTGAACGGTAGTATTCATACCGATTTAATTTTGGCAGGAAAACTTTCTTCTATTACCAATGAACAATACGAAGATTTTAAAGCAGAGGGAGATTTGATGGTAAAAGATATGTTGTATTCATCAAAAGATTTACCTTATGATGTAACGGTAAATAAAATGATGATGGATTTTTCACCTCAGTTTGTAGACCTAAAAGAATTTGATACTAAGATTGGAAACAGTGATTTACAAGCAGTAGGAAGAATAGACAATATTTTACCTTACGTATTCAAGAATGAAATACTAAAAGGAACAGTAAAATTAACTTCTACTAAATTGGATGTGGATGATTTAATGAGAACTGTGCCATCAGAAGAAACAGTTTCTGAAGAAAGTACAACTACAGATTCCACTTATGAAGCATTTAAAGTGCCGGCATACTACGATATGAATTTGACTACTGATATTAAAGAAATGATTTATGATGGTTTGTCAATTAAGAATGTGAAAGGAAGTGTTGGTGTGAAGGATGAAGTAGCCAATCTATCAAATGTGAGCATGGATATGCTAGAAGGAAATATTGTAATGAATGGAAGTTACAATACAAAAGGAGAAAACCCTAAAGTAGATTTTGATTACAAAGTAACAGAAGTAGATATAGAGCAAACAGCAAAGTTTTTTGGATCAATAGAAACAATTGCACCTATCGCAAAACTATGTAAAGGAAAAATCTCAACAAATTTGAATGTATCTTCTGATTTGGACCAAAATATGTCGCCAATCTATTCTTCTATAAATGGAGCAGGAGGGTTATTTTCTAATGACCTTACAGTAACAGGAGTGAAAGCCTTACAGAAAATTGCAGATGTATTGAAAATTGATAAGCTAGCAACTCAAAATTTGAAAAAACTTAAAATGGCTTTTGAGTTTAAAGAAGGAAGAGCTTTTGTAAATCCATTTGATATTAATTTATCTGGGATTCCTACAGAAGTAGATGGTTCTACAGGATTTGATCAGACGATAGAATATAAAGTAAAGATGAACGTGCCAAAAGCAAAACTTGGAAGTAAAGCAAATGATGTGATTGGAGGAATTTTAGGAAAAGTAAAAGGAGCGGACTTACAATTACCCTCTGTTATCCCTGTTAACTTTACTATTGGGGGTACAGTTACAAATCCTAAACTACAATCGGACTTAGGAGATCAAGCAAAAAACATGGTGACTTCTATAAAAGATAAAGTAGTAGATACGATTAAGACTACTGTGAACGAAAAGATAGATGATGGAATGAAATTGGCAAGAGAGCAAGCGCAAAAACTGAAAGATGAAGCCAAAGTACAAGCAGATAAATTGAGAGCAGAAGGAGTGAAATTGACGGAGCAAGCAAAAGCAAAAGCAGATGAAATCGCAAAACAAGCCAAGGAAAAAGCAGATGAAGAAGCGAGTAAGTTAGAAGGAAAAGGAAGTAATTTCTTAGAAAAAGCTGCCAATAAAAAGCTAGCAGAGGTTGGAAAAAAGAAAGCCTACGAACAAATAGAAAAAGCAAAAGCTGAGGCTTATAAAAAAGCAGAAATCCCTACAGATCAGGCTGAAGATAAAGCAAAATTGGCAGAAGCAGAAGCAGATAAACAAGCTCAAAAAATATTAGATGCTGCCCAAGTAAAGGCCGATAAATTGAAGCGATAATCTAAAAATATAATTTTAGGCACTAATTTTGATTTAGTAATACAAAAGAACCAAGATGAAGAAAATTGCTATACTAGTTTTTTTTATGCCCCTATTCCTTTTATCTCAAGAGGAATGTGAGTTGCCAGATAATAATAAAGTGAAAAAACTTTATGAAAAAGCATTGGACAGAAAAAAAACAAAAGACCCCAAAAAGCGACTGGCTTATATGAAAGAAGCGCTAGAAGAGGATGAAACTTGCGTGCCTTGTTATTGGCAATTGGCGAGAAGAAGTTATTCAAATGCTAGGCAAAATGGAGGTTCTTATAAAAAAGCAATTAATTACTATAAAGAGATAGAAAACCTTTGTCCTACTTATCATTCTGATGTTTATTATTACTTAGGTTTAATGTACTTTCAAGAAGATAAATCCAAAGAGGCTGAGGTGTATTTCAAGAAGTTTATTGAGTTTAGAGACCAAGACGAAGACAAGTTTTCTAAGAATTATACTGATAAATTAAGAGCAGCAAAAGCAACCTTACCAGAGTTAAATTTTAAGAATACATTTTTTAATAATCCAGTTCCATTTGAGCCAGCATTGGTAAGAAATGTTTCTACCGAAGGAGAAGAATACTTACCTATGATTTCGGCAGATGACGAGAACTTATTTTTTACAAGAGTATATAATAAAAAAGGGCTTGGAGATATTGTAACTACACGAGTAGAGGAGCTAGTGATTAGTAAAAGAAATTCTCCTAACGAATTGTTTGATAACGGAACAGCATTGCCAAAACCATTTAATACAGGGCAGAATTACGGAGGAGTTTCTATTTCGATAAACAACAAAGAACTGTATTTATGTGCTTGTGAAATGGTAAATAATTATAACAATTGCGATATTTTTGTTTCTAATTACGAATACCTTAAAGACGAAAAAACGGATAAGTATTACTACCAATGGTCAGAACTAATAAACCTGGGTAAAAACATAAATAGCTCAACTACTTGGGAAGCTCAACCTTCTATTTCTGCAGATGGGCAAACCTTGTATTTTGCCACTAGTAGACCTACCAGTAAAGGAATAGATATTTATTACTCTACAAGAGGAGAGAATGGCGAATGGAGCAAATCTAAATCGCTAGGAAATGTAATAAACTCTGAGGGGAATGATAAAGCACCCTTTTTGCATACCGATAGTAAGACCTTGTATTTTGCTTCGCAAATAAGTGGAAAAAGGAGAGGAGCAGGTGATTATGATATTTTCTTTTCTAAACAAGACGATAAAGGTGTGTGGAGTGAGCCAAAAAATTTGGGTTACCCTATCAATTCAGAGAAAGCAGAAGATGGGCTAATAGTAAATATTACAGGAGAAACAGCTTATTTTTCTTCGGGGAAACAAAAAGAAGGAGTAGGAGGAAAAGATATTTTTTCGTTTGAATTACCAGATGAAGCAAAACCAGAAAAGGTAGTATTGCTAAAGGGTAAAATGAAAGATGGAAATGGAAATGCTGTAACAGAATCTAAATTGAAAATTAGCTACGAAGACAAATCAAAAAACAAAGAAATAGACATTGTATCGGATGATGGAAACTTTGCAGTAGCCGTTAACATGGAGAATGAGGACAAAGTTTTGGTTAGTTTAAAACAAGAAGGAGCAGTTTTTCAATCGCGCTTAGTGAAAGAAGAAGATGCAAAGCAAGGTGTGTTGAAGGAAAAAGATATAACCATTGAAAAAATAAAGAAAGGAGAGGGTTTTACCATCAATGATATTAAATTCGCGACAAACTCCTATGAATTAGATAATAATGCTATATTTATACTCGATAATTTTTCAGACTATTTGTTGGAAAACAAATCCATTAAATTTAAAATTGTAGGACACACTGATAACGTGGGTGACAAGAGTAAAAATCAAATTTTATCTGCCGATAGAGCTAATTCGGTAAAGCAATATATAATTAAGAAAGGAGTAGCCGCAACTAGGATAGTATCCGAAGGAAAAGGTGAATCTGAACCAAAAGTTGCAAATGATTCTGAAAAAAACAAACAAATTAATAGAAGAACAGAATTTATGGTGTTAGATTTTTAATTATATATGAAAAGAGCTTTCCTAAAAGATTTTCTCGATTCGAAAGTTGAAGAGTACAATAATTCTGATTTTATAGATGAGGATCCTATTTGTATTCCTCACTCATTTTCTTTGAAAGAAGATATTGAGATTGCAGGATTGTTGAGTGCAACAATTGCTTGGGGGAAAAGGAAGGTAATAGTTAAAAATTGTAATAAAATGATGGAGTTGATGGATTCTTCTCCTTATGATTTTATTATGAATCATACCAAAAACGATTTAGAACGATTTAATGATTTTAAGCACAGAACCTTTAATGGAGGTGATTTAAAATGTTTTGTTTCTCAAATTCAAAGAATGTACAAAGATCATGGAGGACTTGAAAAAGTGTTTTATGAGGGAATAGATGAAACGACTAGTAATTGTAGTGGTGCAATAGAAAATTTTAGAAACGTATTTATTCAGGGAATTACCGAAGAGGAGTATAGAACCATAAAACACGTCTCTAGTCCAATGAAAGGCTCGGCCTCCAAAAGGCTTATTATGTTTTTGAGGTGGATGGTAAGACAAGATAAAAAAGGAGTTGATTTTGGTATTTGGAATACCATTAGTCCTGCCTATTTATCTTGCCCATTAGATGTACATTCAGGCAATGTTGCCAGAAAACTAGGGCTTATCACAAGAAACCAAAACGACTGGAAAGCCGTAATGGAACTTGATACAGAATTAAGAAAATTAGATGCAAAGGATCCTGCAAAATATGATTTTGCTTTGTTTGGATTAGGTGTTTATGAGAAATTTTAGTTTTAAATTTTTTCTAATTCCCATCTATCGTTTTCTGGAGTAACCAAAACCATTTCTTCATTGGTTAACCTCAAAATAGTAGTATAAATAATATCGCCATTGTTGTAGGTGATTTTTATTTCTTCTTTGGAGTTTTTAAACTCCCAATCAAATGTTCTTGTAGTAGTAATACCAAAAGTTTTAAACTCTCCGTCACCAGATCCTGACTTATTAAAAGTATATTTTATGCTATTGTTTCCGTTAGGAGTGTAAACATCTCCATCATTTTCCGAAATTTTTTCAACTTCCCAATTTCCAGATAATCTAGCTTTTTTTGTTCTTAAAGAGATTCCTGGTCCTTCTTCGTATTTACAAGATGCAGATACTAGCATTAGGAAAAAAGCAAGAAATAAGGTTGTCAGTTTCATAGTTTTCATATAATTCTAATTTAGTTAGGTTGTAATTCTTCATCCAAGATAGTTAATTTTTATGTACATCAAAAAAATAATGATTAATCGCAAATTAGAAAAAAAAGGTTTTGGAGGGAAATATAAATAAAAGAACTTTTTTTTGTAATCTCGGCAAAATTTAATGAGTTGGCTAAGGAAATAAAAAAAACAGTTTTTATTTTGTAGCACAGTTCTAATTTACAATAAGTTGAGTAGTTTGTTTTGCTTTTTTCTAGGAATTATTTAGATAAAAATAATCAAGTATAAAAATTACAAATAGAAACAGTTTTAGCAGTTTTTTTATGGCTTTAAATTTTGACGAAATAAAAAAGTTTAATTTTTTTTTCTAAGCAGTGTTAATTTTTAAACATAGTGTTATACAAGGAGTTGCAGACCCTTAAGTAAAATCATTAAGTGTTTTTACTTACGCAAAGCCTTGATAATCCTAATAATATGGAAACTATTTTTTTTTATCTCCGTAAGATGTCTAACATAAGGAAAATAACCTATGGTAAAAAAACTATTTATATTACATCTATTATTCTTTGTTTTCATTAACAATGCAAAATCAACTCACATTGTTTCTGCTGATTTGACGTATGAATGTTTAGGTGGATTGAATTACAAATTTACAATGAAATTATACAGAGATTGTGCAGGTCAAGCAATCGGTACTTTTCAACAAGTAAAATATAGCTCAGCTTCAACATCACCAGGCGGAGTATTTCTATTATTCTTAGATACAAGTTATGAGGTTTCTCAAGTTTGTGATTCATTATTGCCATATACAACTTGCCAGCCATCTGGGACTTTACCAGGAATTCAAGTTTATGAGTATTCCGCATTACTTACTTTGCCAAATTATGCATCCGATTGGAATTTTGAAAATGAAATCTGTTGTAGAAGTACTTCTATTACAAACTTAATGAGTGGTTTTCCTTTTTATACCAATACAACTTTAGATAATTTGGATGGGAAATGTAACAACTCTCCCACGTTTCAAGCCATTCCATTATTGTATTCATGTTCAAATGAAACAGTAAACTTCAATAATATTGCGATAGATACCGAAGGAGACAGTCTTTCATTTAAATTAGTAGGAACGTGGGGAGGAAATGGTGTTAGCATCCCTTATACGAATACAAGTTACAATGCCAATAATCCTTTTGGTACAATATCAGGAATTGTATTTGATACAATTACGGGTCAAATAACTTTTAATTCAAACTCAATGCAGCAAGCAATCCTTACTGTTTTGATTACAGAATATGATGCATCAGGAAATGTAAAAGGAACTCACAGAAGAGATATTCAATTTATATTTATTAATTGTCCGCCACCACCTTTTAATCCATATACTTCAGGAGTGAATTATGATACAGCTAATTATACTTACGTAGGTTGCTACAATACACCTATTAGTTTTGATGTGTTTTCTGTTTCTTTCGATTCGATTAATCCAATCGAATTGCATTACTTTTCCAATATACCTAATGCAACTTTCACAACAAGAGTAAGTGCAGATACAACTTACGGAACTTTTTCTTGGATACCAGGAACTAGATTAGGGAAATACTATTTTAGATTACAAACTATTGCAAAGACTTGTCCTTTGAAAAGACAAAATATCTTTAATTACACAGTGCAGATAGATACAGTATTTAGTGCCTGCAAAGACACTTCATTATTTTTGTCTACACTTGGTTATTTCGCTATAGACAGTACTTATGTTTTAGATTTTAACTCTAGTGGAAATTGTCCTATAAAATCTGTTACCCTTTCCAAGGATACTTTTGATTGTACAGATTTGGGAACAACTCCAATTTCTGTTACTACAGTTTATGAAAATGGACTGGTAAGAACTTGTACTTCCAATATTACATTGATAGATACAATTTCTCCCGTATCAGGCTGTGTAGATACTACCGTTTATTTAAACTCTTCGGGGTATGTAATAATTGACTCTTCATTTATTCATGATTATACAATTATATCCTGTGGAACCTCAACAATAAAGCTTGATAGATATGTATTTACTTGTAGTGAAGTAGGTGCAAATACTGTAGGGTTGGAGGTAACAGAAGTAAATGGATTGAAGGACACTTGTTACGGAATTGTAACTGTGGTTGATACATTTATGCCAAAAGCTGTATGTATTGATACGGTAATATATTTAGATGCGAACGGATTGGCAACTGCAGATAGTTCGTTTTTGGATAACGGAAGTAGTGATAATTGCGCAATTGTAAAAAGGTATTTATCTCAATCAAATTTTGACTGTACTCATGTTGGGGTAAATAATGTAACATTGTATGTAGAGGATTATTACGGAAATTTAGATTCTTGTCAAGCTATTATTACTGTAAGAGATACCAATGCTATAACAGTAAAATGTAAAGATACCACGGTATATTTGACAGGAGGAGTAATTAATTTAACTCCAGCACATTTGGATGGAGGTAGCTCAGCAGTGTGTGGTTTATCAAATGCGACTTTAGATAAGTATACTTTTACTTGTGCAGATACTGGAGCAAATTCTGTGAAATTGATTATTTCTAATTCGCAAGGAGACAAAGATTCTTGTGTTTCTATAGTAACTGTAATCGATTCATCAAAAGTAACATTCACATGTAAAGACACATTGGTTTATTTAAATGCAATGGGAATTGCAGTAATTGATTCTAGTTTTGTTCTTGATAACTTACAAAATAACACATGTAATTTATTAGGAGTTGTAACTTCTACCGATACGTTTGATTGTTCTAATGTGGGATCTAATTTTGTAACAACAAATGCAGTGTATAAATATGGAACAAGTCAAATCTCTAGAACTTCAATTGTAACAGTGCTAGATACTTTATCTCCAACTGCAATTTGTAAAAATATTTCGGTTTACCTTAATGCAAATGGAGTAGCAGTGATAGATTCTTCTTTTATTAATGACGGAAGTAATGACAATTGTTCTATATCTACTATTACATTAAGTAAAACTAGTTTTGATTGCGGAAACATAGGTTCAAATTCTGTTACTATGACAGTGACAGATATTAATGGAAATGTAAGTACATGTTCTGCTAAGGTTTCTGTTTTTGATACAATCAATCCTACAGTAATTTGTAAAGATATTACGGTTTATTTAAACACAGCAGGTGTAGTTGTTTTAGATAGCTCATCAATAGATAATGGAAGTTATGACTCTTGTGGAATAGCAGAAATTAGTTTAAAAAATAAATCTTTTGATTGTTCTAATTTAGGAAGTAATTCTGTTTGGATGATTGTGCAAGATGTAAATGGGAATTCAGATTCTTGCAGTGCAATTGTAACCGTATTAGATACTTTATCTCCTGTAGCAATTTGTAAAAATATTTCAGTTTACCTTAATGCATCTGGAAATGTAGAAATAGATAGTTCTGATGTTAATAATGGAAGTTCTGATAATTGTGAGATAGCAACTATTACATTAAATAAATCAAGCTTCAATTGTTCTAATTTGGGAGCAAATGTGATAACAATGACTGTTACAGATATAAATGGAAACTCAAGTATTTGTTCATCTACAGTTACAATAATAGACAGTGTAAAACCAACAGTATCTTGTATGGATACTACAATATTTTTAAATTCACTAGGTACAGTAACTATTGATAGTTCTTACTTAAATAATGGAAGTAATGACAATTGTTCTGTCGCAACTGTATCAATTAGTAAAAATACATTTGATTGTTCAGTTTTAGGAGCAAATTGGGTAACGCTTGTAGTAACTGACGGAAGTGGAAATGTAGATTCATGTATTTCTGTTGTAACTGTGCTAGATACAGTAAAGCCTGTATTAAATTGTGCAGATACAACTGTGTATTTAAACTCACTAGGAACTGTAACAATAGATTCATCTTACCTTAGTGGAGGAAGTACAGATAATTGTGGGATTGCAACAATTGGAGTGAGCAATGAAACTTTTAATTGTTCTCAAATAGGAAGTAATTATGTAGCCATTGGAATTACAGATGTTAATGGTAACACAGATTCTTGTATGGCAATAGTTACCGTATTGGATACAATTAGTCCTCTTGCAAACTGCAAAAATATCTCGGTTTATTTAGATGCATCTGGAAATGTGCAAATAGATAGTTCTGATATAAATAATGGAAGTACGGATAACTGCGGAATAGCAACAATAAAATTAAACAAAACAAGTTTTTCTTGCTCTCAAAACGGAGTAAATAATGTGACAATGGTTGTTACAGATGTAAATGGAAATATTGATTCTTGTGTTTCTTTGGTTACCGTAATTGATACATTAAAGCCAACGGCAGTTTGTAAAGACACATCCATTTACCTTAATGGATCTGGATTCTTTACAATAGATACTACTTTTATTGAAAACGGAAGTTTTGATAATTGTTCAATTGATTCTATTCGTTTAAGTAAGTATACATTTGATTGTACTGATGTAGGAAATGATACAATTCAATTGTATGTTTTTGATAAGTCAGGAAATGTAGATTCATGTACAGCATATGTAACAATATTGGATACAACAAATCCTATTACAACTTGTAAAGACACAACTGTCTATTTAAATTCTGCAGGAATAGTAACAATAAATAGCAATCATATTAATGGATCTCAAGGTTTTGGGTGTCCTATAAATTCAATGACTCTTAGCAAGTATACATTTGATTGTAATGATTTAGGAGCAAATTTTGTTGGACTTAAAGTGACAGACAATAATGGAAATTCAGATTCTTGTACATCAACTGTTACTGTGCTAGATACTTTGAAACCAACAGTTACTTGCAGTAATATTTCGGTATACCTAAATGCAGCAGGTAATGCTACAATAGATTCATCCATGTTAGATAATGGAAGTACAGATAATTGTGGAATCAACACCATGTCATTAAGTAGAACAACATTTGATTGTAATGCAATAGGTGCTCACTTTGTTACAATGACTGTTACAGATATTAATGGAAATTCAGATTCTTGTATAGCTACTGTTACTGTTTTAGATACCTTAAATCCAATAGTAATTTGTAAAGATACAACCGTATATCTTTCGGCATCTGGGGTGGTAACAATAGATTCTAGTTTTACAAACAATGGAATTTCAGATAATTGTTCCGTTTCTTCAATGTCATTAAGTAAGTATAGTTTTAATTGTGGAGATATTGGATCTAACAGTGTAACGACCGTAGTTACAGATGCAAATGGAAACTCAGACTCATGTGTTGCATTCATAACAGTATTAGATACAGTGAACCCATTTGTACAATGCAGGAATAATACGGTTTATTTAAATTCAACAGGAACAGCAGTAATAGATAGTTCTTTTGTAGATAATGGAAGTAATGATTCTTGTGGAATTTCTTCTATCACTCTTAGTCAGTCAAATTTTGATTGCTCTAATGTGGGAACAAACTTTGTAACAATGATAGTGACAGATATAAATGGAAATTCAGATTCTTGTGTTTCTACCATCACCGTTTTAGATACAACAAACCCAGTAGCTAATTGTAAAAACATTTCTGTTTATTTAGATGCATCTGGAAATACACAAATAGATAGTTCTTCTATAGACAATAACAGTGCAGATAATTGCGGAATTTCTACCATAAAATTGAGTGAGTATAACTTTAATTGTTCTCAAATAGGAACAAACTTTGTGACAATGACAATAATGGATATAAACGGAAATGTAGATTCATGTACTGCAATAGTAACAGTAGTTGATAGTATCAAACCGGTAGTTGTTTGTATGGATACAACTATTTATTTGAATGCAATGGGAAGTGCAGCAATAGACTCTTCTTTTATTAATAACGGAAGTACTGATAATTGTGGTGTCTCTTCAGTAAGCCTAAGTAAATCACAATTTAATTGTTCGAATATTGGTGCCAATGTAATTACAATGTTGGTAACAGATGTTAATGGAAATAAAGATTCTTGTTTGGCTACAGTTACAGTGATAGACACAATAATTCCTACTGCATATGCAGGTGCGGATACTAGCATTTGTGGTCAATTCACTATTCAAATGAATGCAAGGCAATTACAAACTAATCAAATAGGGGCTTGGTCAATAATTACACCTTCTCCATCAGTGCCTAACGTATCAAATGTAAATAATCCTATTTCTACGGTTTCTAATCTATCAATAGGTTCATATGAATTTGTTTGGTCAGTTACAAACGGAAATGGATGTCATGTTGTTTATGATACGGTTGAGGTAAATATATTAGATACTTTGTTTGCAAATGCAGGTCCAGATGAATTGATGTGTGGTCAATTTAATACTTCTTTCTTTGCAACTCCTGCTGCCTACGGAATATCAGGAACATGGTCTACATTATCTTATTCAACTACAATGCCAACTATTGCAAATCCTCAATTTGCAAATTCACCTGTTTCAAACCTAGCAGACGGATCTTATGAGTTTGTGTGGACAATAAGTAATGGTTTATGTGCAGATGCACATGATACAATATTAATAGAAGTATATGATGAGCCAGTTTCTAACGCAGGGTTAGATCAAAATTTATGCGCAACATATAATACGACTCTTGCAGCTAATATGCCGGCAGGAAGATCAAAAGGAGAATGGTCTATTATTTCTAGTTCAAATTCTTCTTCTCCAGTATTTTTAGATTCTAGTGTGTATAACACTTCAGTTTCTGGTTTGCAAGAAGGAACCTATAGACTTCTTTGGACGGTTACTAACGGTAATTGTGATCCAGAGCTAGATACAATAATTATTAATGTATACGATATGCCAATTGCAAATGCAGGAATGGACGCTATACTTTGTGAAATTGATTCATTAAGATTGTTAGCCACTCCACCAGCAGGTTCTGCAAACGGAAGTTGGACTTATGGAGCTTCTGGTAATCCATCAATAACAGGTACAAATATAACAGATTCAACTTTCTGTAATACTATGATATATAATTTACCTGTAGGAGGAAGTCAATCATTGATTTGGACTGTTTCTAACGGAACTTGCCCAGAACAAAAAGATACAATGAAAATAACTGTACAAGCAAAACCAATTGTTAACGCGGGAGAAGATACCAGCTACTGTACTAATTATTCTATTACATTAAATGCATTACCATTGGTTGCACCAGCAAAAGGATTTTGGTCATTAGATTCATCATCTGCACCAAACTTACCCATGTTCACAAACAAAAATAACCCAGCTACAACTGTTACTGGATTAATAGAAGGGACTTATAAATTTATTTGGAGAGGACAGAATTTACCATGTTTTGATATTAGTGATACAGTAATAGTTTCGGTTTCTGATAAACATAAGGCACAAGTAGGGGCAGATCAATTGTTGTGTAATCAGTCTAAAACATTGATTACGGGTAACAGTGTTACTGGTACAGCAACTTCTAAATGGATACTAAATTCATACAATGCCAACATACCTACATTCGATTCTACATTAAATTCAACTTCACTAGGAGGTTTAGTGCAAGGAGGAACTTACAGTATGGTTTGGGAAATAAAAAATGGAGTGTGTCCAATATCTAGAGATACAGTTGTAGTAACCAATCAATTTGCGCCAGAGAGTACTTTTGCTCAAGATGTAGATGAAATTTGTCAAGGAGAATCTGTGACTATGTTTTCTACAGGCAATATTCCATTGCCTCATAGTATTTCTAATCATAAATGGACAATAAATGGGTTAACACATTCTGGAACCTTTGTTACAAAACAATTTAACACACCAGGATATCACGGAGTGAATTTAATCGTTTCTGCATCTAATGGTTGTTTAGATACTATTCAAAAAGATAGTGCTGTGTTTGTACATGCTAATCCAATAGCAGACTTTTCTATTGATTACGCTCCCAATACTTTGGAGGTAAAAATAAATGATTTATCTCAATCTGCTTGTTGTTACTTATATGATTTTGGAAACGGAGATAATTCAATTCAACCAGAGCCAATTTATACTTTTTCAGATACAGGAGTACAAACAATACGTCAATTTGCAGCAAATACATTTGGATGTTTAGATAGTGTAACTAAAACAGTATATGTACAGTATTTAACTGTATATGTTCCTAATGCATTTACACCAAATGAAGATGGAAAGAATGATGTGTTTATGCCGGTTCTTGCAGGCCATAACACAGATATTTATGAATTTAATGTATTTAATAGATGGGGTGAATTAATCTATAAATCAAATTCAAGTGAAGATGGATGGAATGGTAAGCATAGGGGGCAAGATGTGCCAGGAGGTGTTTATGTGTGGACATTAAAAACTGGATCTAAAGTTGGGAAAGTAATCAATGCTCAAAAAGGACAAGTAACATTAATTCGTTAAAAAAACCTACACCATTTTATTAAAAATGAAGTATCTTTGGTGGCTATGTCCACAAGAGTTTCCATATTCGTAGATGTAATTCTGCCACTTGCTGTACCCAACCTTTTTACGTATCGAGTTCCTTTTGATATGAACGATTCTGTTGAGGTAGGAAAGAGAGTGATTGTACAATTTGGAAAGAAAAAATTATACTCAGGAATAATTCATTCCTATCACGAAACTCCACCAAAAAATTACGAAGCAAAATACATTGATTCCATCTTGGATGAACACCCAGTAGTGAATTTGGAGCAAATGAAGTTTTGGAAATGGATAAGCTCATATTATTTATGTACAATAGGTGAGGTGATGAATGCAGCTCTTCCTACTGGACTAAAATTAGTAAGTAAAACAAAAATAATTTTAAATCAAGAAGTAGAGATTGATGTTCATTCTTTAACTGATAAAGAATACTTAATTGTAGAAGCTCTTGAAATTAGAAATATTTTGGAACTGCAAGAAGTAGAATCTATTATAGAACAGAAATCAACTTATTCTATAATAAAGTCCTTGCTTGATAAAAATTGTATTGTTGTAGCAGAGCAAGTTCAAGAAAAATATAAACCAAAAACGGCAACCTATATTCAGTTACCGAGTGGTTTTGGGGAAGACCAGATAAGAGAAGCTTTTGATAAATTGGGTAAAGCACCTAAACAATTGGATACTTTTATGATGTTTAATCATCTATTAAATTCAATGAAAGGAGCAATTTCTAAAAAGAAATTAATTATTGAATCAAATTCCAATTCTGCTACAGTAAAGCAGCTTGTTACAAAAGGTTATTTGGAAGAGTATTCACAAGAGATTTCAAGAATTACCTTAGATAAGAAAGAAACAGAAGCAATAGATCAATTGTCGGAGGCACAAACCAATGCGATAGGTCAAATTAAAACCAGTTTTGAAACCAAAGATGTAACCTTATTACATGGAGTAACAGGGAGTGGAAAAACAGAAATTTACATTCAGCTTATTCAGGAGCAGATAGAGCAAGGAAAACAAGTGCTTTATTTGTTGCCAGAGATTGCACTTACAACTCAAATAATTACAAGATTAAGAAAGAAATTTGGAGATAAAATTGGAATTTATCATTCCAAATATAATGCAAACGAAAGAGTTGAGGTTTGGAATGAATTACTGAAAGGAACAGAAAGTAGATTCCAAATAAT
>CAXIAX010000007.1:0-53418 GCA_964021785.1 uncultured Flavobacteriales bacterium | reverse complement strand
TGTTATCAAATTAATTACTGAAGACACATTAAAAGATATCAAAACCGTTATTAATTATTATCCATCAGGAAAAATTAATGATTCTACTGTTTCCAGTGAAGATAAGAATAATGTTGTGAGGTATGAATGGTTTGAAAACGGAGTATTAAAACTATCTAAAAGTCAATTTAAAGGAAAGTTTTACGGAAAGATTATAACCAACTGGGAAGATGGAACTAAAAGAAGACGAGATTTATATGAGGATGGTGAGTTAACAGAAGCAAAATGTTTTACAAGAAACGGAGAAGATACAACCCACTTCCTTTATTTTATAAATCCTGAATATAAGGGGGGCGAAAGCAAATTATTTCAAGATATATTTAAAAGAGTTCAATATCCTCAAGAAGCTAGAGAGGCTGGAATTCAGGGTAAAGTTTATGTAAGTTTTGTAATAGAAAAAGAGGGTTCGATAACAGATATAAAGATCGTAAGAGGAATTGGTGGTGGTTGCGATAAAGAAGCTATAAGAGTTGTAAATAAAATGGAGAATTGGAATCCCGGGCTACAAGATGGTGAACCAATTAGAGTTAAATTTATTTTGCCTATTAATTTCACTTTGAGATAGAATTAATATTTCATATCTCCAGAACTTCTTCAAAAATTATCTCAATTATTAATTCGTGATTAACTTTTTAGACTTTTATTTTTATAGTAATTTCAACTTCCAAAAAAAAACTAAATAGTGAAAGTCTGTATTGCAGAGAAACCAAGTGTAGCAAGAGAAATTGCCAGTATATTAGGAGCCGATACTAAACGTAACGGTTACTATGAGGGCAATGGCTATGCGGTAACTTATACTTTTGGGCATTTATGTACCTTATTGGATCCTAGTGATTACAACCCTTATTGGAAAAAATGGGATTTGAATCTCCTACCTATGTTGCCCGAGCGTTTTGAAACCAAAGTGAATTCAAATGCAGGAATTAAAAAACAATTTGACATTGTAAAATCATTATTCGATAAAGCATCAGTTGTTATAAATTGCGGGGATGCAGGAACCGAAGGAGAATTGATTCAGAGGTGGGTTATAAACCAATGCAACTACAAAGGTGAAGTGCAAAGATTATGGATTTCTTCGCTAACAGAAGAAGCCATTAAAGAAGGATTTAATAATTTGAAACCTTCTGCGGATTATGATAACTTGTATTATGCAGGGTATTCTAGAGCTATTGGCGATTGGTTATTGGGATTAAATGCTACTCGATTATTCACGGTAAAATATGGAGGATACAAACAAGTGTTATCCGTAGGAAGAGTGCAAACTCCTACTCTAGCCATGTTGGTAAATCGATTCAAAGAAATAAGAGATTTTAAGCCACAACCTTATTGGGAACTACAAACTACGTATAGAGATACACTTTTCAATTATGAAGATGGTCGTTTTCTTAAAGAAGAAGATGGACAAATATTAGCCAACAAAGTAAAAGAATCTGATTTTGAAATCGTTTCTGTTACCAAAAAGAAAGGAAAAGAATATGCTCCCAAACTATTTGACTTAACAGGATTACAGGTTTATTGCAATACTAAATTTGGATTTTCGGCAGATGAAACCTTAAAAACGGTTCAGAAATTATACGAGATGAAAGTAGTTACTTACCCAAGAGTAGATACTACATTTTTACCCAATGATGTGTACCCAAAAATTGCAGGTACTTTAGCCAAATTAACTAATTACAGCACTTTGACTCAGCCACTTTTGGGTGATAAAATAAGGAAATCGAAAAAGGTATTTGATGATAAAAAAGTAACCGATCACCACGCAATTATTCCTACGGGGATTCAAAGCAACTTACAGTACAATCAAAAATTGGTGTATGATATCATTACACGAAGATTTATTGGTGTGTTTTATCCAGATTCTGATGTATCCAATACATCTGTGATTGGTAAAGCTGCCGAAGTTCCTTTTAAAACTTCTGGAAAAGAAATCTTAACCAAAGGATGGCGTGTTGTGTTTGAAACCGAAACTAGCAAAACGAAGGAGGAAGCCATTTTACCCACTTTTGTAAAAGGAGAAAAAGGACCACACGAACCTTCTTTTTTGGAAAAAGAAACAAAACCACCAAGAAACTTTACGGAAGCTAGCTTGTTGCGTGCCATGGAAACGGCCGGAAAACAAGTAGATGATGACGAAATGCGTGAATTGATGAAGGAAAACGGAATTGGAAGACCTTCTACGCGTGCTAGTATTATTGAAACTTTATTTAGAAGAAAGTACATAGAACGAAAGAAAAAACTAGTGTTACCTACTGAAACTGGGATAGGATTAATTGATCTGATAGATAATGAGTTGCTAAAATCTGCTGAGTTGACAGGACTTTGGGAGAAACGGCTGAAAGAAATTGAAAGAGGAGATTTTAAAGCAGGTACTTTTATCTATAACATGAAAAAAATGGTGTACGACTTGGTAGTTGAAGTTCGTGCCAATCAATCTGTGAAACGTATTACATCCAATGTTCCAGAAAGTAAACCTGCGAATACACCTGCAACTAAAACTAAAAAAACTGCTACAAAATCTAAAAAGGAAGTAGTAGGAAAAACTTGCCTTAAATGTAAAAAGGGTACTTTGATAAAAGGAGGAAGTGCTTACGGTTGCTCAGAATATAAAAACAATTGCACTTTCAAAATTCCATTTAAAATATACGGAAAGAAGATTTCTGAGAATCAACTTGTGAGATTAATAGACAAAGGAAGTACTACTAATCTAAAAGGTTTTACTACGGATTCGGGTAAGGTTGATGGGCTAATTAAATTTGATGAAAATTTCAATTTACAATTAGAACCAAAAACATC
The DNA here is from genome assembly GCA_964021785.1 of uncultured Flavobacteriales bacterium. Classification (GTDB taxonomy): domain Bacteria; phylum Bacteroidota; class Bacteroidia; order Flavobacteriales_D; family CAJJDF01; genus CAJJDF01. The sequence continues at coordinate 50,586 of CAXIAX010000007.1, read as the reverse complement.
AAAAACTCCTGCTTCTGATTCAAAAAGTAAACAAACGGATAAAATCAGTTGTCCAAAATGTAAAAAAGGAACAATATTGAAGGGAAAAACAGCTTACGGTTGTTCCGATTATAAAACAGGATGTGATTTTGTATTCACTTTTGAAAACATAAAGAAAATAGCCAACGGCAAGCCCTTGACTAAAGAACTTGTGCTAGATATTATCTCTAAATAATTACTGCTTCTTTCTATTCAAACAAGCAAACTCCCTCATTTTCTTTACCAAATTGTCCTTCTTTAATCAAGAACTTAATTTTTCCTGCAAAATTTGAATGTAATTCCTGGTAGAAATCTCCATTTTCTAATTCTGCGATTAACTGATTGGCAGCAACAAAATCTCCTTCATTTACATACCACTTAACTAGTCTAACATCTGCATTATCCATAGGATTTTTTTTTAAGGTTTTTATTATTTTAATTTATGAAACAAACTATCATTCTTCAAACTCACTATAGAATCTAAAATTTGTTCGTTAGTTACCGTAACAGGCTCATCATCTTCTAGGCTAATTACAGCCTTAAACTCCCATAATTCATTAATATCATTGGTTGTAATGGTATAGGGCTCGTAGTATTTATTATCCGAATGAAGCTCCAGAGACTTCACTCCTTTCACCACTCTTTTGTAAGCCATTCCGTCATCACGGGTTAGAATTATATAGGTTTTTCCATTTTTTACAGCAGAAAGATGCTCTACATATTCTCCTACCACATACGACCCACTTTTTACATTGGGTAACATAGAATCTCCCGTAATAGGAAAAGTCCTAAACTTCCCTCCTCCCAAAAACGGCAAAGACATAGTTTCTAGCGATTGTATAAACTCTGGATCTCCATATCCAAGCGTGTAACCTGCTTGAGCAGATTCTGGTATAATTTCTATAGGTTGTCTGTCGTCATCAGTCACCTGTACCGGAAACAATAACCTATTATCTAGTTTTAGTAAATCAGAAGGATCTGTTTTTCTTAAATCAACCTGCAATAAAATATCTATTGTGATGCTGTAATAATTGGATAGTTTAATCAAATTAACATGTGGCGGCTCTGATTTTCCTTCCTCATATTTTTGATAAGCTCCACGAGTAATAGCCAAAATATCGGCTAATCCTTGCTGGCTCAATTCTTTCCTTGCCCTTAGGACTTTTAGATTTTCACTTAGTATTGACATTTGATATAATTTATATCAAATGTAGTAATATTAATTGATATAATTATTCGTTATTTTGAATTATTAATAAAACAACTTATGAAAAACCGCTCAATCTTGCATATGGACTTGGATACATTCTATGTATCTGTTGAACGATTACTAGATAGTCGGCTCAATAATATTCCTGTGTTACTTGGCGGAACAAGTGACCGAGGAGTTGTAGCATCTTGTAGTTATGAAGCTAGAGCCTTTGGTGTGCATTCGGGTATGCCCATGCGAATGGCCAGAGCGCTTTGCCCAGAAGCTGCAGTGATAAAAGGAAACTCCAGTACCTACACAAAATACTCTAAGTTGGTAACAGATATTGTGAAAGAAAGAGTGCCTGTATTAGAAAAAACAAGCATTGATGAATTTTTTGCAGATCTCACAGGGATGGATAAATTTTATGGTTGCTATCAGCATGCGAGCGAACTAAGAACCTTGATAACTAAAGAAACGGGGCTTCCTATTTCTTTTGGTCTCTCTGTAAATAAAACCGTGAGTAAAGTTGCTACTGGAGAGGCTAAACCCGACAATCAAATAAAAATAGATTTTGGAAATGAAAAGCATTTCCTGGCTCCTTTATCTGTAAAAAAAATCCCTATGGTGGGAAATAAAACTTACCAATCATTAAGAAATCTTGGGGTAAAAAAGATAATTACGATTCAAGAAATGCAGTTAGAAATGATGCAAAGGGTATTTGGGAAAAACGGAACTAGTATTTGGAAAAAAGCCAATGGAATAGATAATTCTCCTATTGTTCCCTTTACCGAAAGGAAATCTATCTCTACCGAAAGAACCTTTGATAAAGATACTATTGACGTACAAAAACTCACCTCTATCTTAAGTGCAATGGCCGAGAATCTTGCTTTTCAGCTACGCAGAGGAGAAAAAGTAACCTCTTGCATTACCGTAAAGATTAGGTATTCGGATTTCAACACCTTTACCAAACAACTAAAAATCCCTTATACTTCGGCCGATCATATTCTAATTCCCCAAATTCTCGATTTATTCAACAGTCTTTACAACCGCAGGTTATTGGTTCGCCTTATTGGAATTAGATTTAGCAGTTTGGTCTCGGGAAGTTATCAAATCAATTTATTTGACGATTCTATTAATCAAATAAACTTGTATAAAGCAATGGATCTTATTAGAAATAAATACGGAGAAAGAAGTATTATGAGAGCGGTTACAATGGATGCAAAAACTATTGGGCGCTTCCATAATCCTTTTAGTGGTGAGCCTCCTGTTATTTTAGCTCACAGAAAATCATAAGTAATATGTATCTCAATTGCCATACTTATTATAGCTTTCGTTACGGTACTTTTTCTGAAGAAACACTTCTAAAAATGGCAGAGTATTGTAATGTAAAAGCTCTTGTATTGACTGATATCAATTGTACTTCGGCCGGTCTCAATTTTGTGCGTCTTGCCAATAAATACAAGGTAAAACCAATCTTGGGTATTGATTTTAGAAATGGAAACACGCCTTGTTTTGTAGGGATAGCAAAGAACAATGAAGGCTACAAGGAGCTAAATGATTATTTATCTCATTTTTTGCATCAAAAACTAGCAATTCCCAAGCGAGCTCCAGAATTTGAGAATGTGTATGTTATTTATCCATTTTCTGCAGGCCACTATCCTGCTATTGAAACACTAACAGAGAACGAATTTATAGGGATTGCAATTCATGACATTCCAAAGCTTAGGCTTTCGCCCTTGGTTAGGCAACTGCATAAATTGGTCATTTTACAAACGGTTACTTTTAGGAATAACAGAGATTTTAATTCTCATAGATTATTACGTGCTATTGATAAAAACACGCTCTTGAGCAAGGTAAATCCCAATGAACAAGCCAATCCCAAAGAAAGAATGTTACCGCTAGATGAATTGATTAAAGCTTTTGAGGAGTTTCCTCAAGTTATTAAAAACACTGAAAAAATATTAGAGGAATGTTCCATCCATTTTGATTTTAGTGACAACAGAATTCCACAGAATCAACAAGTTTATACCAGTAGTTTCAAAGAAGACATTGTGATGTTGCAACAATTAGTACAAAGCAACTTGCATTACCGGTATGGAAATAAAATCACTAAAACGGTTACAGATAGGATTGAAAAAGAGCTCGATTTAATTATAAAGCAAGGCTATGTATCTTATTTTCTTATCAATAGAGATATTATTACCTATGCCAAAAGCCAAGATTATTTTCATGTAGGAAGAGGAAGTGGAGCCAATAGCATTATAGCCTATATTCTTGGTATTACGGATGTTGACCCTATTGAGTTAGATTTATACTTTGAGAGATTTATTAATCTATACAGAAAAAATCCACCTGATTTTGATCTTGATTTTTCATGGAGAGACAGGCCAGATGTAACTCGATATATTTTTGATAGGTTTGACCATGTTTCATTACTTGGAACCTATAATTGTTTTCAATACAAGGGAACAGTGCGTGAATTGGGAAAGGTATTTGGACTACCAAAAACAGAAATTGACAAACTAAGTAGTGGTCAGTTTTTAGAAAACAGATTGGATGAATTGGCCACACTTGTGCTTCAGTACGGTAAGTTGATTCAGGGGATTCCTAATCACCTTGGTATTCATGCCGGAGGAATTATCATCTCTAATAAATCTATCCATAATTTTTCGGCAACTCACCTCCCACCCAAAGGTTTCGCTACCACACAGTTTGATATGGTAATTGCGGAAGATGTGGGGCTGTATAAATTTGATATTTTGGGACAGAGAGGTCTTGCAAAAATAAAAGAAGCTGTGAGCATCATTAAATACAATCAACCAGAGAAATCGGGGTTTGATATTCATGATGTGAAATCATTTAAAAAAGATAAAAAAGTAAATGAACTAGTAAAAAAAGCCGAATGTTTGGGTTGTTTTTATGTAGAATCTCCAGCAATGAGAATGTTGCTTAAAAAACTAGAAGTAAATAATTACCTGGGATTAGTTGCGGCAAGCTCTATTATAAGGCCTGGAGTTGCCAAGAGCGGAATGATGAAAGAATACATTCTTAGGCACAGGAACAAAGAAAGAGTGAAACAAGCACACCCTGTAATGCTAGAGATAATGCCCGAAACTTATGGCGTGATGGTATACCAAGAAGATGTAATAAAAGTAGCCCATTATTTTGCCGGACTAACCCTAGGAGAAGCAGATGTACTGAGGAGAGGAATGAGTGGAAAATTTAGATCTAGGGATGAATTTGAGGTAGTAAAACAAAAATTTATTGATAATTGTAGAGAAAAAGGACATCCAGATAGTTTGACTTTTGAAATATGGCGACAAATAGAAAGCTTTGCTGGCTATGCATTTGCCAAAGGTCATTCTGCTTCTTATGCTGTAGAAAGTTACCAGAGTTTATTCCTCAAAACCTATTTTCCTCTAGAGTATATGGTGGCTGTGATTAATAATGGTGGCGGATTTTACAGAAAGGAATCCTATATCCATGAAGCAAAAATGCTAGGAGGAACAGTTTACCCACCCCATATAAACCAAAGTAAAGGAGAAACAGTGATACAAGGAACTGTTATTTTCCTTGGGTTTCAAACCATTCATGAGCTTACAGCAAATGCGATTCAACTTGTATTGAAAAACAGAGCAGAATCGGATTATAAAGGATTGGATGACTTTATGAAACGAACACAAATGAGTTTGGATCAAGTAGAGTTACTAATTCGTGTTGGGTGTTTCAATGAATTTGAACCCAATAAACGAGCTTTGCTCTGGAGACTAAAGTTGACTTATTCTCATGAAAAAATAGATAAAAAACAACCAATTTTATTTGAGTTGGAACAAAAAAAAGATTTCGTTCTTCCTTCACTTGATTATGCAAAACTAGAAGACTCTTTTGACCAATTGGAGTTATTGGGATTTACTCTAGGTAATCCATTTGATTTGGTAAAAGAAGAATATGAAAGCAAGCTAAAAGTAAAGGAACTGGTACATCACATAAACAAAAGAGTGTGCATTTATGGCTATTTGGTAACGGTAAAAAACACCAATACGGCCAATAAAAAACGAATGCAATTTGGAACATTTACCGACAGACAAGGGCATTTTATAGATACAGTTCATTTTCCAAATACGGCCAGTAAATACCCATTTAGAGGAAAAGGGATTTATAAAATAGAAGGAAAAGTAACCGAAGAATTTAATTTTTTGACGATAGAAGTTACAAGTATGGAAAGAATGGATTTGGTAACGGACCCGAGATATACAGAATAAAATACATGAGAATCATTTTATCTTAAAAAGGGACAACTTATCCTTCTCACAAAACAAACTTTTCTTTTATCTTCGTGTAAAATGATTTCAAAAATGAAACACTTATTAATCTACACAGCTTCCCTCCTTTTAATTTTCTCTTGTATAACCAATAAAGAGGCAAACAAACTAGGTTGGGATTATCTTAATTACTCCACTTCTCAAAAAGAATTGATAGAGGGAGGAAAAGCAAAAGAATCTATGCGTATTTGGTTAATTACCAACAAGGAAGATTCTATATTGCTGCGTACCAAGAGTGAGAATATTGTGTTGGATAAAGAAGTAGAAACTACCAAATTATTATCGCAAAGGTTGTTGACTACGGTTCAGGATCCTGCCAATGCAGGAGTAGGAATTGCAGCACCACAAGTGGGGATTCTTAAAAACATGATTGTAGTACAAAGGTATGACAAGGAAGGATTTCCTTACGAAACTTACCTAAATCCAGTGATAAAACAATATTCTAAAAAGACACAGTTTTGTTTGGAAGGATGTCTTTCTATTCCCGATAAAATGGATACAACCAAAAACAGAGCTTATGCAATCTTATTGGAGTATGACAAACTAGATGGAACTCACGAAGTAGAAATGGTAGAAGCATTTACAGCAGTAGTATTTCAACATGAAATAGATCACCTGAACGGAATATTGTTTACCGATCATTTGGATATAGAAATTGAGGAGGCGGAAGAAAGAATGAGAAAAGAAAATCAAAAATAATGGCAAAAGAAAGTATAGCGATAATTGGTGGAGGGTCAGCAGCATTAATGTTTGCTTGTGAAGTAGATACATCTAAATATGAAGTTACTATTTATGAACGTAACCAAGGATTGGGACGTAAATTTTTGGTAGCAGGAAAAGGAGGATTTAACCTTACTCACGGGAGCGACATAGAAGAAATGAAAGCAAAATACATTGCCTCTACTCCTATTTTTGAAAGCTTAGATGAATTTACAAATCAGGATTTTATTGCTTGGCTGAAAAAGGAAGGAATAGAAACATTTGTAGGAAGTAGCAAACGAATATTTCCCGAAAAACCAACCAAACCAATTCAGGTTTTAAAGGCATTTGAAGATAAATTGATAGCCAATGGAGTTACTGTAAAATACAACCACACTTGGCAAGGATTTGTAGAAGACGGATTGAAATTTGACACTCCAGATGGAGAAACAATAATTAAAGCAGACAAAGTAGTATTTGCATTGGGTGGAGCTAGTTGGCAAATAACCGGAAGTGATGGTTCTTGGCTTTCTCATTTTGAAGAAAAAGGAATAAAAACAGTAAAATTTGACCCTTCTAACTGTGGTGTGGAAGTGAAATGGAAAGAAAAATTTGCCAAACAAAACGAAGGACTTCCATTGAAAGGAATCTCTATTTCGTGTGGTGATTTATCCAAAAAAGGAGACGTAACAATTACAAGAAAAGGACTAGAAGGAAGTGCTGTATATGCATTGAGCCCTGCAATAAGAAAAGAATTAGATGAATTTGGAGATGCAAAAATCTTTATCGATTTAAAACCAACTACCTCTATTGATTCATTATTACGAAAAATGCATTCGCCTAAGAAGAAAAACTCTTGGAGTGAGCATTTAATCTGGCAACTAAAATTATCAAAACCAATGTTTGACTTGATAAAAAGAAGTTGTGATAAAGAAGAATTTTTGAATTCTCAGTTTTTGGCAAAACACATCAAACACCTACCAGTAAAAGTGATAGAATTGGAAGAGATTGACAAAGCTATTTCTACTGTTGGTGGAATTTCATTGGAGGCAATAAACGACAACTTTGAATTGAAAGAATTGCCAAATCACTATGTAATTGGAGAAATGCTAGATTGGGATGCTCCTACTGGCGGTTATTTACTACAAGGGTGTATGAGTATGGGGAAAAAGTTGAGTAAGGATATTTAATTAAAACCTCTATACATTACTCCTATTCCTATCAAATAATTTCGATAGGTAGAATTTGCTTTAAAGTTGAAACCATCAATATCTATAATTCCTGATTTTTCTATTTGTCCCAATGTTCCAAAACCACCTTTGGCATACACTTGAAGCAACCTGTCGTTATACTCAAATTGATACCCAGCAGATAAAGTTGGGCCTAAAAATAGCTCTCCATCATTAAATCCTGCAAGAAGAGTAATGGAAATAGATCCCAAAAATGCATTGCCGTATTCGTCTCCTTTCAAATAAGTTAAACCTGTTTCAATGTTATGAGCAATAGGGAAATTACCAGTAGATCTTTCTTTATTAACTCTATAGATTAGATTAATATTAAGTCCATATGATAGGTTGTAATAAATGATATCATCTTCCTTAATCGAACCAATATTCCAATGTAATTTTACAAATGGCATCATAGAGGTATACTTATGTAAGAAAGTAGTATCTATAGGTTGAAAAGTTGAGTTTGACTCATAACTAACCTTCGAATTGTTTTGATTTACTTCAACTCCAAAAGAGTAATTTTCGCCATAACTATCTTGAAAAAAAGCCTGAGAAAAAACTAAGCTTGAAAGAAAAAATAGAGTGACAGTTAGAATATTACTTTTCATATATTTAAATTATAATACCTAGACCAAGATTAAACTCAAAAATATCATGTGCGTTTGAGTATTTTTTAAATCTTCTGTAAGATCCAGAATAATCACTTGAGGGATCAGAGTAATCTTCATCTTCATCATAATATCCCTGCTCCTTTCCTTTTCTATTTTTAATATCAAATTCTACTCCATCTCTATACCCTTTAGCTCCAAAAGGTAAAGACATTTTTATTCCATACTTAAAGTATATTGGGGCCTTAGAACTAAGAAACGACATATTCTCGTAATGAAAAGATAGTACATTTACCTTAATGTTAAATTCTCCTGTTCCTTCTGTTTTAATCCAATAATCATAACCAGACCAATCATCTTCATAATTTGAGAAATTAGTATAGGTATTATTTTTCACATTAATGAAATTTCGTTTAAATGAAAAACCAATAGAACCCCCTACTGGAGCTATAAATTTGTGTAAATAATATGAGAATTTGAATCCATATCCTTTCATAGTTATATCCTCAAAAGAATGGTAATGGTAATGATAACGGTTTTCATAATTTCTAGCTTCCAATTCATCTATTTCTTCGTTTAAGCTTCCGTATTTATATTTTGCATGAGAAAATAGAGCTTGAACTTGAATTTTATTAGTTAGAACATATCCAATACTATAATTAAATCTGTGAGTAGGGATTGCCTGTTCAAGCACACCCTCCTCCTTCATTTCATCACTCATATTATTGGTATAGATATATTTACTAAAAAATCCCAAACCAACTCCAGCTTCAATACTAAATCTTTTACCTTCTAGTCCTGCAGGTTTCTGCGAAAAAATGAAAGGTGAACTCAATACCAAAAAACAAATAGGTAGTAATTTATTTTTCATATTTATTATTGTTTAAGTTGATAAAGATTATAGTATAATATAGATCGAATATTAAACTCTTTTATTTTTTTATTTGTTTTATCCCAGTTGTTTAAAACCATTTTATTTGATTTTATATCAATTACTTGTGTGTAAAAATCATTGTGATACCTAGGTGTAAAATTTTGATAAATCATAAAAGGTAAAACTGGGTACAAAGCCAATGTAGAAAGCGTAGTATACAACATCCCGTAAATAGGTGTTCCTTTGTTGGTGTATATAGCCGTAAGCAACACATAACTTGCATTATTATCTTCGGTATAGGTATTTACCTCTTCAGTATTTAAGGGGATTATTTTATAAGTGGCAAAGGTAGAATATTGGTAAACCCATTCTTTAATTGCGGCTTCTCCGTTATAAGTTTTTAAGTCATTTGTTGTGTTCGCCTCTCTACTTGCGATCACTGCATTTAAATCTAACTTAGATACAACATCACCCAAAACAACTTGTAGCTCATTACTTCTCTTTTCAGATTCTTCTTTATCGGTTCCATTTTTATCAGAGGAACTCACCAAAAATGGCTCTACTATGATAAGTCCATCTATTGGGTTTTCCAACTCTAATTTAGTCTCCTTTTTACTAAAAATAGAAACAAATTCATTCGTTTTTTCTTCCTTCCCTTCTTCTTTAATATCAAATCTTGCAGAAAACTCTGAGTCTTTCATTTCATTTACAAAAGCATTGAGGTAATAATCATCTTCCTTTTCTGTAACAACAATATTCTGTTTCTCTTTCGATTTTTTAAGTTTCTGAAAATATAGAATTCTCTCTATTTTTGTTAGTTCAGAAATCGCTATAGAATCCAGTTCATTGAACACATCTTTTGCTTCTACTAACGTAGTATCTTCAAAATCTTTGTTTGGCAATGATTGGTGAAATCTAGTAATATCAAACCCAATATTATTTACAAGATCATAAATTAAATCATCTTCGTATTTCTTATTATTCTCATTTTTTGGTAAAGAGATCAAATGTTTTAGTGCCAAGATATTTATCTCATAATCCGTTAATTGGTTAGTAAATAGATTCGCCAATTTACTAATTTCACCTTCATAATCATCCGAATCTATCAATGCACTCATTTGCGAGTTCGTTTTCAATTTAGAAATAGCATACAAAGCTTTTGCCAGGCAATCATCTATATATGATTCATTAGGATACTTCCTTTTCAAAAGAAATGATTCGTATACTACTTTTATGTAATTCCTTGAAGTTAAATTGTTTTTCAAGTTATCTAATCGAGCTATTCTTTGTACTTTCTCAAATTCTTCTTTACTCAATAAATACTCATTTTTTATTACAAACTTGCTCTCAAAAGAAGCCAATTTAGCCATTTTTTGTTTTCTGCTTTTAATGTTTGGGTGAGTAGATCTAGAGTCATCTTTGTCTGATATATCTTTATAATTCATCAACTTATCAGTGAACAGCTTATTCAAGTTTAGCTTATAAGTATCTCTATCAAAATAATCTAAATCCATAGGAATTTCATCAAATGGTAAATGAGCATACTGCAATACATTCATTGCTTTTTCTGCATCTTCGGGATTATAACCCGCTTTTGTATACATTAAATACCCAATACTATCCGATTCAAACTCTTGAGATTTTGAGTATGAACTAAGTTCTGTTATAACTTGGTCATACTCCTTAGAAGAATTGGAATTAATATATTCTAAGGTGTTCTTATGCGACTGCAAAACATGGTTTTGTATATAATGAGCTATCTCATGTGAAAGAATAAATGCCAATTGCGATTCATTTTCTACCTGCGCCAACAAACCCACATTCACAAATATCATCCCTTGATGAGTTGTAAATGCATTTACAATACTAGATTTAACAGTATAAAACCTCAGTTTATCTATCAGTTCGGTTTGGTTGTTTTTTTCTAATATTAATTTAGCCAATTTGGTGATGTAAACAGTCATCTCATCTCCAAACAAAATTTTACCACTTTGTAGTAATTCATCTATATTTCTATTTGTATTAATGATAAATTTCTTCTCATCCTTAGACATAGAATTATTTACTGTTTCAAATTCTTGTTTGTCCTTTTCTATTTTCTGTTTTATTGATAATTTTAAATCATCTGGGATTTCTCCTGCAGATTGCTGTCTTTGGTAAACTCCTTGTGCAAATGCAGACGAGACAAAGCAGGTAAGAATTAGAAGTGTAATTTTTTTCATATTGCCTTTTAAAATATATATCCTAAACCTAGGTTGATTCTGAATTTGTGTAAATTTCTGTAATATTCGAAAGTAGTTGCTTGATTTCCTTCAGGATAATAACTTTGTACAGAAGAGATATTTGTAGTAATAGTTGATTTTGTTTCCTTTCTTATAATAGGAATAGTATAGTTTATTCCAATATTATAGTAGATAGGAAGAGTTTTAGCAATCATTCTGGTGTAAACGTATTTCACACCTATAAAAGTCATATCTAATTTCATATCGCCATCAGCTTTAATATAATCACTAGAAGAATAAAAGTAATAATCTGGAAAAACAGCATTTACAACATCAGATTCTTCAATTGTATATTGATACTTTTTGAAATATAACCCAATATGACTATCAGATGGAGATAATCCTTTTTTGAAAAATAGATTAATACCGGCACCAAATGAATAGCTATTAATTTTTGAATAATTAGCTTCTTCTACTGTCGTGTTATTTCTGCTACCAAATGTAATATCATTGGCGTGAATTCCTCCAATTAATGCAACACTTAACTTATTCATCAGTTTATAATTAAAAGTTAAAGAGTGTTCAAAATTGGTTCTTTTCAAGGATTCAATAACACCTAGAGCTAGTATCCCCTCATTTTCATCAATATAGGATTTTGGATTGTATGTCAAATCATACACCACTGCTAACTTGTTCTTAAAAAAAGATTGAGTAAATGCCGTAAAAGATAAAAAGCACGTCATTATAATGATTATAGTTTTATTTTTCATTTTTCCGGATTTAATTGGTTAATTATGTATTCGATAAAAATTTCATCTTGTTTAACATTTACATTCTTATTCGATTCAAATTTTCTGTAAAGTATGTTATAGCCATTCTCATCCATTACATAAGCATATTTTGTTGTGTTAAATTTATTAAAACGAACAATGTGCAAAGGCCAAACTCCTGGCGCTATGATTATTGATATTAGTGGCAACCATCTTGCCAAAATCATTTGATTAAATATAATTGGGTTAAATTCATTGTAAACCCCCATAATCATCACATTTTTATATCCCAATGATTTCACCACTCCATTCATTCTATCCTGAGTTAAGGGTAACATCTTATTGTCGTAACTTGCGTTCATTTCATTTTTCCATTCTTTTATTATGAAGTTAGCATTTACAATATCTATAGATTGATTATTTAGAGTTGTAGTTGTTAAATCAAGAAATGCTACATCACTATTTGCAAATTCCTCGTTCAACTTTTGTGACATTATGTTTTCTAGTTTAAAAGAATTTCTGGTGTCAAAATCTCCATTTCTCTTATAAATTTCATAATTCGTGTTTAGAATAATAATAGAATCTACTTTTACAGATTTGGAACTACGTGCTCTTTTCTCTCTTTCCCTTTTCAAATTCGCTTGTTCCGAATAACTCAAATCTTCAAAGTAATTAGGTGATTCCATTTCATTGGCCTCATTAAACAGCTCTTTGAATTTTTTATCGTTTCCTTTATCAAAGAATGCCGTTTTATAATAATTACTTTTTACAGGAACATCAACCTCCTTAATCTGGGTACTTATAGTATCTGCCAATAATGCAAAATGTCTTTTTTTAGCCCTGTTATATTTTATCTTTCCTACTTTGGTAAGCGCTAGGTATTCAGCAGAATCTAGTAATTTGAATTGTGTAATTTCTTTTACTATTACCTCTTCTACAATACTATCATTTTTCACTTTAGTGGTATCAACTACAACTTGTTTTTCATTGTAATAAAACGAATCATAGCTCATCCCATGTTCATTGGTTAAGTCAATAAGCAAATCCAAAATATAGGGTTTCAACTTATCCGAATCTACTTCCAACAACATTTTTAGGGCAAGAATATTCACTTCCTTTTTGTCCATCTTCTCTTCAAACAGATTAAATAACTCTAAGGAATTTCCTTCTGTATTGGAATTATATGAAACATTACCGTTTGTTTTATTTTTAGATATTGCATACAAAGCTTTTGCTATACATTCATCCAAAAACTTATTGTTTGGAAATTTCTTCTTCAATAAAAACGATTCGTAAATCGTTTTTATAAACTTCCTTTGAATAAGATTTAAATATTGAGTTTCAAATCTTGCTTTAGTTTGGATGTAAGAAAATTCACTTTCCGCTTCATAAGACTTTACGCCTTTCATACCATTTCTATTATTAGTAAACTCTATTTCAAGATTCTCAATTCTCGTTTTTATATTTGGATGAGTAGAGTAAGAGTCGTCTATATCGGAGTTGTCTTCAATGTTATCAGTCAACTCTTCAGTTTCAAAATAATTGGAAGGAATAGTATATCTATCTCTATTAAAAAATGTATTTTCAAATTCCAATTCATCAAATGGAAGGTGAGAATATTGTAAAACCAGAAGCATTTTCATTGCTTCATCCATGTGGTATCCTGCTTTAATAAACATTTCAAAACCAACTCTATCAGATTCTAATTCTTGATCTTTGGAGTGTTCACTCAAATCAGATATAGCATCATCATATTCTATTTTTGATCTGTTGTACTGAGTTTTTAATTTTTCATTATTAGAATATGTTTTTATTCCGTGTTGTAAGGTATAATGGGCAATTTCGTGAGCCAAAACAAAAGCCAATTGAGCTTCACTTTCTATTTGAGACAACAACCCAACCGTAATAAAAATAGATCCATCTGCCATGCATACGGCATTTACCACATTAGATTTTAATACGTAAAACTTGAATTTATCTTGAATTGCCGTATTTCCAGATTTCTCAAAAAGTGTTTGTGCAACTTTATTTACATACAAAGAGAGCTCATCTCCAAATAAAACTTTACCCCCATTCAAAAAATTATAGATATAATAATTTGAGTTTTCGTAGAATTTCTTTTTTTTAGCTGTGCTTAAATCAAAATTATCCTTTTCTACATCTTTTATCGTCTTTTCTAAAATATCTGTAGAGAAATCAATTGGCATATTCCCTTTACATACCGATAATTCGTAGTCGGTTTCAAAACTTTGTCCTTGACTTAATAAACCTGTAGATAGGCATAATAAGAAATTAATTAATACTGTTTTTTTCATGTAAGATTTTTAATTTGTTGGAATTACATTTAAATTCTGAATGTATAATCTGTTTGACCCAACTTGGTGGTTAAATTGTTGATCGCATATACTAACGCTAATTTCTCCATTGGACCTTACATCTACAAAAACAGGATTATTCTCGTCTAGAAATAGCTCTTCGCTAGTTATTCTGTGTGTTATATATATAATGCATTCATCATCAGAGTTGTTGTTGGTAGTGGCAGCTGTGTAATTTTTCTTAGTGGTTGGCTTGTTCTGAAATTCTATTCTTAAATAATAGTCATCATTAGTATTACTTGCATAAATAAAATAACCATTAATATATTTACCTCCTGATAATCCTCTAACATCATTGTAATAGGTTCTGTAGTTTGATTCAGTATAAGAATTTAAAACCAAATCATCTTCACAAGGAGGAGATGTAAGTACAGGGGTAGTATCTCCTGCTTTATTTAGATTATAAACGGTTCTCAAGGGTTCTCCGTTTTCTTTGTAACAGCCAAGAACACTCAATAATATTACTCCTATTAATAAATTTTTCATTTCTTAATTTTTAAAACATGTAACCTAATCCGAAGTAAATCTTGTAAAATTCTTTTCGTTTAAATTCTGATAATAAATCCCTGTCATTTAGTCCTTTTGAATAAGTAGTAAAGCTTCTTTTTAAGAAAGAAGCATCAAATATTTGAGAAGTTAAAGGAACAGATAAACTTCCTCCATATTTGAAAAACACGGGTACTTTATTGGACAACATAACAACTCTATCCAATTTAAACCCCAAAACGGCTACCTGGTAGTTAATTTGGGTACTTGTGACATAATCATCTTCTTTTTTAACTTGCAGAAAGGCATAAAAATCATTGTAGTCATCTACTAAGTAATTACTTACTTTGTAGAAAAAACCGAATGAATGACCAATTGGCGCGTAATTTCTTCCTACATAAAAATTAACTCCTACTCCATAAGTAAACTCATTAAATTGAAATTGATTATTAATTGAATTAAAACTTCCGTTTTCATAATAACCTGTACCATATTGATAATCGTAGGTTTTGTAACCAGTAATAAGAGCTAAACTAACTTTCCTACTCATTCTTATATTAATATTAAAATCGTTATCAATAAACCTAGTATAACTTTTTAAAGTAACAACATTTGAAATGGTAGACGATACATTAATAGCCGCAGAATAGTCTATCGCAATCCTGTTTTTAAAAAAGTTTTGTGAGGTTAGATTCAAAGAAGAAACTAAGCAAAATAGTAAAATTAAATTTTTCATTATTTTTTAGAAATTTGATTCATAATATCTTCAATGAACAATCTATCGTGGAATACATTAGAATTACTCTTGGTGTAAAAATATTTGGAAAGAACTAGGTAACCATTTTTATCTATAATAGATATGTATTTGTAAGTTTCATACTTTGGTTTGAGGTACCAAATAACAAATAATGGAGCTAATGGATAAACAATTACACCCAATAAAATAGTAGGATTAGATTTCACTCTTTCATTTACTAATCCAGAGATAAGAATGTTGTTATAGCCCAATGAATCAATCAAATTAGTGGTGCGTTCTTGTGAAAAAGGCAACAAATGATAGTTTGAATTCTCTATCATTTCATTGTGCCATTCCTTTAATAAAAATTGAATCTTAATCTTATCAAGAGTTACAGAATCAGAATGGGTATAAGCTAAGTTTATTACTTTCTTATCATGAGTCTCTATGGATTGCTGTAAAGATTTAGACCATTCGTTTTTGTGTTCCAAGGATTCCTCTATAAATACTTCATACTTTTTTCTACCATCAGAACGGTGATAATAGGGTTCTACAATTATTAAAGAATCTATATTTACTGAAGCTTTATTGTAATTCCTTCTTTTCTTCTTCCTATTAAAACGTGATCTTTCTTCATACCCCATATCATTATACCAATTTGAATAATAACGGTAAGTAGAATCTTCAATTACTTTCTGAAAAGAATTGTAAAAAGAGGTATCTGTCATTTCATTTACAAAAGCGGATAAATAATAGGTGTTTTCTTCTTCATCATCAGCCGTTTCATCTATTGAATATTCTATTACTTCTTCACCTTGTTTTACTAAGTATTCCTTTTTCTTTAACGAATATTCTATTTTCTCAACTTTGGTTAATTTCAAGTAAGACAAAGAATCAATTTCTATAAATTCATCTTCCTCTACAACCTTTGCAAAGGTAGTGTCGTTATTAGAGTCTATGAATTCTATTACCTCATCATCCTCAATAGTATTTAATTGTTTTGATGTGTGAAAAGTATTGTAGTCAAATTTATTTTCTTTAATAAGATCGTACATCAGGTCTTCTATAAAAGCTTCATTCTCTTTTCCTTTTAATTCATTAAAAAGTTTCAAAGCCAATATGTTCAATTCTTTTTCGTCCATGTTTTCAAACATTTCATAAAGAACCAAAGATTCACCTTCTACAAAAGTTTTGGATGAACTTCCTCCGTAAAACTTCTCCTTATAATCGTTATAAAAACTAGTGTTGGTTTTAAATTTTGATAATCCATAAACACCTTGAGCTATGCATTTATCTAAAAAGCTATTTTCGGGATACTTCTTTTTTAAAAGGTAAGATTCATAAATAACTTTTATGAAACTCTTCTCCAACAAATGTAAATATTGGTTTTCAAATCTTGCTTTGGTATTGATGTAATTAAATTCGTCATCAGAAAAGAAAGCTGTTACTCCACTTTTCATTTCTTCGGCATCCAAATTATCTATTCTTGTTTTAATATTTGGATGTGTAGAGTATGTGTCATCTTTTGCCGAGTTATCCTCAATCTCCTCTGTTTGTGTCTTGGTAGAAAAGTGTGTTGGAGGAATAGTATAGTTTTCTCTATTAAAAAACTCCTTATCAAATTTTACTTCATCAAATGGTAAATGAGAATACTGCAAAACAATAAGAGAATTAATTGCTTCTTCCGTATTATACCCCGCTTTTTTAAACATTGAGAAACCAACTTTGTCACTTTCTAGTTCGTTTTCTTTAGAGTAATTACTCAATGTTTTTAAAGCTTCTTTATAAGTTAACCCTTCACTTTTATATTTACTTGTAATTTTTTCTTCCTTATAGTAATCATTCACACTATGTTGTTTCGTGTAATGTGCTATTTCATGAGATATAATATAAGCTAACTGAGCTTCGTTTTCTATTTGTGATAATAAACCTACTGTTACAAACACAGCTCCATCCGGCATACAAATAGCATTTACAACATCTGTTTTTAGCACATAAAATCTTAATTCTTTTTTTAATTTAGAATTACCCGATTTATCTAATAAATTATGTGCTACCTTATTTACATAAATAGACATTTCATCCCCAAACAAAACTTTACCTCCAAATAATATTTTTTGTTGCGAGAATCTAAACTGCTCATAAAAGGAAATTGCTTTTTTATTTCCATCCACATCCTCATTTATTTTATCGAGTGTGTTTATTAGGAAATCCGAAGGGACTTTTCCTGAACAAGAAGAAAGAGTATAATCAGATTTGAAATTTTGTTTTTGAGAAAGAAAAATTCCTGTTGGAAGAATGAACAATAGTAGAAGAAAATGATTTTTTAGTGTTATAGAACTGTTCATTATTAAACAAAATTGGTTGAAATTATTACGTTTAGAAAACCAAAAATAATATAACCAATGCTATTTAACTAATAATTAACAATTAAAGTTAGAAACACACCCTCAAACTACTAATTTAACTCACAAAGTTGTACTTAGATAAAAAGTAATCCCAGTCCCAAATGAAGTTCTCCACGATTTTATTTAGACGTTTAAGGAACTTTGGGTTAGGAGAATTAAGATCTTTAAAATAATCTTCTTGGTAAGAGGCTAAGTTGTATTTGTGAAAAACTGCTTTGGACATTGCGTACAAAACATTTTTTGATGGATAGTTAATTCTACTCATGTAAGTAGAATATTCTTTTATATGACGTTTTGTTTCCATCACATTCATATCATACAAATTAGAGAATTTCTCTATCAATAATTCTTTTAGTCTATCAGGCTGATCACCCTCTAGTCTATTATCCATTATTTTTAGATTCCCTACAAAAAGAATCAGCATAAATCTATCATAGTCAGACGCCTTAATATTGGGCTGAATTATAAAATCAGGATCTGAGTTTATTAGTTCAGAAATATCTTTGAAGCCAACTTCCATAGCATGCAGAAGTGAATTGATAAGCACATTAGCGAGCTTATCTTCATTTACCTTCTTTTTAAAAAACGTTCTTAGCATAATTGAATAAAGTATTAGTTCAAAGATAGAGGTAATATCTGTTGAACAAGAGACTTTTGAAATGTATTCTTAACCGTGTGTTGTTAATAGCTTAACATAGATTTCATGGCAACCGATACTTTTTCTGCATTAGGAATCATAGTTTGCTCTAACGTAGAGTTTAGTGGAATTGCTGGCATATTTTCTGAACCTACTACTTGCACAGGTGCATCTAATTTTTGGAAACATTGTGTAGAAATAAGTGAAGCTATGCTTTGTCCAAATCCATTTTTACTTGGCTCTTCTGTTACAACTATACACTTACCATGTTTATTGGCAGTAGCTACAATCAATTCCTCATCCAAAGGGTGTATCGTTCTTATATCAATAATTTCTACTTGTCCTTTGTGATCTTTTGCAGCTTGGGTTGCCCAATACACTCCCATTCCGTAAGTAATGATTGCTAATGAGTTTCCTTTTTCCGTCTCTTTTGCATCAGCATCAAGAACAACTCTACCCTTCCCAAACGGAATTACATAATCTTCGTCTGGCTCTATAGTTTTAGCTCCTTCAGTTCCTTTAATTTTACTCCAATAGAGTCCTTTATGCTCTAACATTACACAAGGGTTTGGATCATAATAAGCGGATTTCATCAATCCTTTTAAATCGGCTCCTGTACTTGGATAAGCAATTTTAATTCCTCTTATATTGGATAAAACAGACTCAATACTAGATGAATGATAAGGCCCCCCACTTCCGTATGCACCAATTGGCACTCTAAGAATTGAACTTACTGGCCATTTCCCGTTAGATAAATAACAAGAACGACTTACTTCTGTGAATAATTGATTTAGTCCAGGCCAAATGTAATCGGCAAATTGTACTTCTACAATCGGCTTTGCTCCTGCAGCAGACATACCTACTGTACTTCCAATTATAAATGCTTCTTGAATTGGAGTATTAAATACTCTATCATCTCCAAATTTTTGTGCCAAAGTAGCAGCTTCTCTAAAAACTCCACCAAGCCTTCCTCCTACATCTTGTCCATACAATAAACATTCGGGATGTTTTTCCATCAATTCTTGTACAGCAAATAATGCACTATCTACCATTACAGTAGCTTCTTTTCCTTTAGGTTCTCTTTCTCCTTTTTCTTCTGTAATTGGAGTTGGAGCAAAATCGTGAGTAAATAAATCCTCAGGTCTTGGGTCTTCTTGCTTCAAAGCTAATTCATAATCTGCTTCAACAGTCTTTTTAGCTTTCGCCTCAAGGTTTATTAAATCTGCTATTCCAATCCCGTGTTCTTTAAGTTGAGCTTTAAATTTTGGAAATGGATCTCTTTTTCTTTGTTCTTTTAAATCATCTCTATACCATTCCATTCTTACACCTGACGTATGGTGATTCAATAATGGTACTTCTGCGTGAATTAAAAATGGTCTTCTTTCCGTTCTTACTTTCTCTATTGTTTCTTCCAATACGGAATAAGAGTTCATAAAATCAGTTCCATCTATTGATATTGCTTCTAATCCAGGGAATCCTTGAGCATAATCATAGGCATTTCCCGTTCTTATCTCACTAGAGTGAGCAGAGATATCCCATTCATTATCTTGTACTAAAAATATTATTGGCAATTGCTTTAAAGCAGCCATATGAAATGCTTCAGAAACTTCTCCTTCTGTAATACATGCATCTCCTAATGAACAAACTACTATAGCTTTATCATCAGTTTTGTTTATTTTTTGTTTTTCTAAATATTGTATTCCCATTGCTAGTCCTGCAGCTGGTATTGCTTGCATTCCTGTTGCCGAAGATTGATGAGGAATTTTTGGTTTATCGTCATCCTTCAAACTTGGGTGAGAATAATAGGTTCTTCCTCCAGAAAAAGGATCATCTCTTTTTCCCAAAAGTTGTAACATTAAATCATAAGGCTTCATTCCAATCCCCAATAAAATAGAATCATCTCTATAATAAGGAGTCACATAATCACAAGCTTTCAATTGCATTGCAACTGCTAGTTGAATAGCTTCATGCCCCCTAGAGGTTGCATGTACATATTTACTAGTTACAGCTTTATTTTCTTCGTATAATTCTGTCATAGAGACAGCAGTACACATTAATTCATAAGCTTTTAAAAGCGTTTTTTTTGGTATATCTTTCTTCACGATTGTCTTTTCTGCTACAAGTTCCTTCATGGAATAATTTTATATTTTTTATTGGGTGTTTTTATATTAATTAGCTATTTCTGATAAGAATTTAATTCTCATTAATCTAAGCTCTTCTTCTTCGTATTCTTCTTCAAATTCTTCATAGGCAGCTTCTATAGAATCAGAATCTGCTTCCATAAAGTATTCAAATATTTCTTCTTGCTCTTCTTCCTCTAACATTTCATCTATAAAATAATTCAAATTAATTTTAGTTCCCGAATTTACGATAGTTTCAATTTCTGTAACTAATTCATCAAATTTTATATTGTTTTGGCTTGCTATATCTTCTAAGTTACTTTTCTTATCGATACTTGTAATGATATGAATCTTTAGCGCAGATTTATTCGCAACCGATTTCACTACAAAATCAGAAGGTCTTTCAATGCCGTTTTCTTCTACATATTTTGAAATGATATCTAAAAAGGGTTGACCAAATCTTTTTGCTTTTCCATTACCAACTCCACTAATGTTTCTCAACTCCTCCATAGTTAATGGATAGTACAAGCACATTTCTTGTAACGAAGGCTGTTGAAACACTGCAAATGGTGGGATTTGCTTTTCTTTAGATACTTTTTTAGTTAATTCTTTTAATAAAATAAATAGGTTTTCATCTACTACATTATTTTTATTCTCTTGAATTATTGGCCCAGATAAGTCACTGTAATCTCTCTCTTTGAAAAACGAAACTGACTCGGGATTTTTAAGGAATTCTTTCCCTTTTTTTGTAATTTTTATAATTCCGTAAGACTCTACTTCTTTACGAATAAACTCTTGAAGAATGGCCTGTCTAATGATTGAATTCCAGGAATGTGTGTCTCTTTCTTTACCAATTCCAAAAACTTCTAATCTATTGTGTTTATAGTTAGAAATTTCATTATTCAATTGTCCCGAAACAACATCAGCAATATAATTAGATTTTTGTTTCTCATTCAATGCCAAAACTGTATTCAGTAGTTTTTGTAACAATTCCTTTCCTTCAAATTTTTCTTTAGGATTAGCACAGTTATCACATTTTTCGTTACAACTCTCTACTTCATAATCTTCTCCAAAATAATGAAGAATAAATTTTCTTCGACATACCGAAGTTTCCGAAAACGAAACAATATCATTCAATAATTGCCTTCCAATTTCTTGTTCAGATACTGCTTTTCCTTGTAAAAATTTCTCTAATTTCTCTACATCCTTATAGCTGTAAAATGAAATGCAATTCCCCTCTCCTCCATCTCTTCCTGCTCTACCTGTTTCTTGGTAAAATCCTTCTATACTTTTAGGAATATCGTGATGAATCACAAACCTAACGTCTGGCTTGTCTATTCCCATTCCAAATGCAATGGTTGCAACAATAACATCAACATCTTCCATCAGAAACATATCTTGATGTTTTGCTCTTGTTTTAGAATCTAAACCTGCATGATAAGGAAGGGCTTTAATTCCATTTACTTGAAGTAACTCGGCAAATTTCTCTACCATTTTCCTACTTAAGCAATAAATAATTCCCGATTTCCCTTCGTGTTGTTTTACATATTGTACAATTTGTTTTTCAACATTTTGTTTGGGTCTTACTTCATAATATAAGTTACCTCTGTTAAAAGAGGATTTAAACACATTGGCTTTTTTCATTCCAAGTGTTTTTTGAATATCAATTTGAACTTTTGGTGTTGCAGTTGCCGTAAGTGCCATTACAGGTACATCAGTAATTGCCGACATAATTTCTTTTAACCTTCTGTATTCAGGTCTAAAATCGTGTCCCCACTCCGAAATACAGTGAGCTTCATCAATAGCAAAGAAAGATACTTCCGAACTTCGTAAAAAATCTATATAATCTTGTTTTGTTAATGATTCTGGTGCTACATAAAGTAATTTAGTTTTTCCAGAAGAAACATCTGCCTTTACTCTTTGCACATCTCCTTTGTTAAGGGATGAGTTTAAAAAATGAGCAATAGAATCATCTTGGCAAAACTGACGAATTGCATCTACCTGATTTTTCATTAGCGCAATAAGAGGCGAAACTATGACAGCAGTTCCTCCTTGTATTAAAGCAGGAAGTTGATAACACATTGATTTTCCGCCACCAGTGGGCATAATTACAAATGTATCCTTTTTATCCAATACACTTTGGATAATTTCTTCTTGCTCTCCTTTGAATTTATCAAATCCGAAATAAAATTTCAGTCTTTCTTTAAGGTCAATCTCTGTAGATATAGACATAATGTCTTTTTCATTTTTTTGGTTATCTAAATATAAAATAACTTTTTCGGCAATTCAAAAAAAACAAATAAAAGATATGAAATTTATTCTATTCATAAGTAAATGGCTGAATAATCAAAATATATTTTATTTTTGTTGTTAATGGAAGAACAAAAAGATACGCCCTCGTTTATTGACCACTTATCCGAGTTAAGAACTAGAATTATTCATGCAATAATTCCAGTGTTAATTTTTGCAATAGTAATATTTATATTTTTCGAACCACTTTCTGATTTGATCTTAAAATCAATGCTATACAAAGAGTTCCCTACATATAGAATGTTCTGTAACTTATCGCAATTAATGAATGTTGAAAGTGATTTTTGTAATGATATTCCTGTTTCTTTAAGAGAAGATGGATTAGGACAACAATTTTCTTTGAGTATGTGGTTTTCTATTGTGGGAGGATTAATTGCTTCTATTCCTTGGATTATTTACCAAATATGGAAATTTATTAAACCTGGATTAAAATCGAATGAAATAAAAGCTGTGAGAGGTTTTGGATTTTATGTATTCATTTTATTGTTTGCAGGTATATTATTTGGATACTTTATGGTATCCCCGTTATGCATCAATTTCTTTGGAAATTACGATCCATTCAATTTAGGTATTGAGGGAAAAATACCTTCTATTACTTCTTATTACAAATACATAATTAACCCAGTATTAGGATGTAGTATTTTATTTCAATTACCTATTGCTATCTTTTTATTTAGTAAATTGGGAATCGTAAATGATTTAATCCTAAAAAAATACAGAAAACATGTATTGGTAGTTATTTTGGTTTTAGCTGCTATAATTACTCCACCAGACTTTGTAAGTCAGGTAATAGTTGCTATTCCTGTATTCATTCTTTACGAAATGAGTATTATAATAAGTAAGAGAGTAGAAAAAAACAAACAATAAAATGAATACAACCAAACTATTCGCGTTTGCGCTTTTTATTCTTTTTTCTCACGTTTTAATTGGGCAAAAAACAATTGTTACTGGAACTGTTATTGACGCCACCACAAAAGAAACGATTCCTTTTGCTACTGTCTCATTCAAAGGAACAAAAACAGGAACAACAACAGATATCAATGGAAACTATAAGCTAGAGTCTTATTACTCTTCCGACTCTTTATTGGTAACATTTTTAGGTTACAAACCTTTTACAGCTTTTGTAAAACAAGATAAATCTCAAGAAATAAATGTTGCACTTAGCTCTTCAGATTTAATGTTAAAAGAGTTTCAGATTGTAGGCTCTAAAAAGGATGAAAATCCTGCGCATGCAATTATCAAACAAATGATTGCAAACAAAAAAATAAACAATAGAGTAAAATTAGATGCCTACGAATACGAAGTTTACAATAAAATAGAATTCGATATAAATAACCTGGATGAGAAATTCATGAAAAGAAAGGTTTTTAAAAAATTTGATTTTGTATTCGATATGGTGGACTCTACTGGCGACAAACCTTATTTACCTATTTTTATTATTGAATCTTTATCAGATTATTATTACACTAAAAATCCAAAAAGAAACAAAGAAATAATAAAAGCTACTAAAGTTTCTGGGCCTGAAAATGAGTCTATTTCACAATATTTGGGTGATATGTATCAAAACTCAAATATTTACGATAATACCATTAATATTTTTGGAAGGCAATTTATTAGTCCTACCAACAACATGATGCTTTTGCATTATAAAACTTACTTAACCGATAGTGCATTTATAGATAACAGTTGGTGTTACAAAATTGAGTTTATTCCTAAAAGAAAAAGTGACCTTGCTTTCACTGGTGAAATGTGGATAAATGACACTACGTTTGCTATAAAAGTGATTGAAGCAGAAATCTCTGAATCTGCCAATATTAACTTCATCAATAGTTACAAGTTAAAACAAACTTTTGACCAAGTAGAAAATGAAGTATGGATGATGGTATTAGATGAAACGATAGCAGACATTAATCCATTAGAAAGCAACAAACAAAAAGGATTTTACGGAAGAAAAACAACTTCTTACAAGGATTTTGTAATCAACAAACCAAGAGAAGAGTCATTTTATAACGAAGGGAATAACATTTTGGTGAATGATGGTGCCCAAGACAAAACAGATGATTTTTGGCAGGATAAAAGGCATGTAAAACTATCTGATAAAGAAAATAAAATCTATCATATGATAGATACCATTAAGGATTTACCAGTAATAAAAACTTATATAGACGTAATACAAACTTTAGTTACAGGGTATAAAATATTAGGACCTATAGAAATTGGTCCTTACTCCTCTATTTACAGCAAAAACCCTATAGAAGGACATAGATTTTCTTTGGGACTACAAACTAGTAATGACTTTAGTAAGAGAATCATGTTTAAAGGACATGCTGCTTATGGACTTACAGATAAGAATTGGAAATATGAATTGGGTACAAAATTCTTTGTAACCAAGAACAAATCTCCAAGAAGGATGATGGATATCAAGTATGTGAATGAAATAAAACAATTTGATCGTGACTTTTTTGATTCTTACAACCAATCCATAATATCTTCTTTCTTCAGAAGAAATCCTTATAATAAATTGCTAAATATAGAAGGTGCAAGAATTAGCTATTACCACGAATGGTTTGAAGGATTATCGAATACATTATCCATAGAATCCTATAACATGGAGGCTTTGGGGAATGTTATTTCATTTTCCAAAACCGATAATAATATTGTCACAACCTTAAATAGTATTCAAAACACACAGGTTTCATTTGGGATGAGATTTGCAAAGGATGAAAAATTTGTAGCTGGAGAATTTAACAGAATTAGTTTAGGGTCAAAATCGCCAATCATCAGTTTAGATGTAGACTTAGGAGTAAAAGGATTTTTAGCAAGTAATTATGATTACCAAAAAGTAAAAATTAACGTAACGGACAAAATCTATTTGGGTTACCTTGGGTCGTTCAGGTATACAATTGAAGCAGGAAAATTATGGGGAACAGTTCCTTATCCTTTCTTATTTGTGCACCAAGGAAATGAAACATGGGGATACTCCTATTCCGATTTTAATGCAATGAACATTGGAGAATTTATGAGTGATGAATATGCATCTCTTTCTGTTGCTCATTATTTTGGAGGTTTATTCTTGAATAGAATACCTTTGCTGAGAAGACTAAAATGGAGAGAGCTTGTAACAGCAAAAGTAGTTTACGGAACATTAAGTGACAGGCATTCTACTGTAATGGATTTGCCCAACTTTAGTTCTTCTTTAAGTCAAAAACCTTATATTGAAGCCAGTGCTGGAATAGAAAACATTTTTAAAATACTGAGGATTGATGCATTGTGGAGACTATCATACCTCGACAATAATTCACCCAATATAAACGTTACTCGTTTTGGTATAAGAGCCAAATTACAATTCGAATTTTAATATTACTTTATGAAAATAATAGCAAGCAATTTAAAGAAAATTTACAACCGAAAAGAAGTTGTAAAAGATGTCTCTCTTGAAGTTAATCAAGGTGAAATTGTAGGACTTTTGGGGCCCAATGGAGCTGGTAAAACAACTAGTTTTTACATGATTGTTGGTTTAGTTCGTCCCAATTTTGGAACTGTAATGTTTAACGATAAAGACATTACCTCTTACCCAATGTACAAAAGAGCACAAATGGGAATTGGCTATTTACCACAAGAAGTATCTGTTTTTAGAAACTTAACTGTAGAAAATAACATCATGGCTATTCTTGAGTTATTTATAAAAGATAAAACTGAAAGAAAAGCAAGGCTAGAAGAGTTACTGGCGGAATTTGGATTGACAGAACATAGAAAAACTATGGGGCAGTCACTTTCTGGAGGACAAAAAAGAAGGGTAGAAATTGCAAGAGCACTTGCTTCTAACCCTAAGTTCATATTATTAGATGAACCATTTGCTGGAGTTGATCCTGTTGCTGTAGAAGATATTCAAAATATTATTTCTAAACTGAAAGAAAAGAACATTGGAGTTTTGATTACAGATCATAACGTACAAGAAACTCTTGCAATTACAGATAGAACTTACCTAATGTTTGAAGGGAACATTCTTAAAGCTGGTAAGCCTAGAGAATTAGTAGAAGATGAAATGGTGAGAAAAGTATACCTAGGTCAAAACTTTATTTTTAGAGAAAAGAACCTATAATCCTCAATTATTGTAAACTTCTTACGAAATTTAGTTATCCAAAAAAAAAAATCATTTAAATGTCTTACTAGGTAAGACATTTAAATGATTTTTTTAATATAAATGAGATTAGCTTATTCTTCTTCGCTATTCGCTTCTAACAAGTTGTATTTAGCCAATAAATTATACCATTGGAAAATTTTCTTGATATCATGATCTTTTACTTCTTGGTCATTGTATTCTTCCCAAATAGTTTCGAAATAATCTCTCAATTCTCCAGGCTCTGTTTTATGAGATTTTGATTCTTTCCCTCCTTCCTTATCAAATATTTTTTGAAATACTTCTGATAAATTCAAATCTTCTTCATGCCCAAAAATAGTAATATCTGCCAATGAAATAACTTTACTAGTTCCAAAAGCTGGTTTACGTTTTCCAGTTTCTACATCTTCAATAATAATTCTATTTGCTGCTTGTGAAACCACTTTAAATAATCCTGGTCTTCCAGAAATTGCTATAATACCATCAATGTTCATATCTGTATCTATTTTTAAAATTTGAAAGCACAAAATAACACCATGTTAAGGGAAATTCCAAAAAATAACCTATCATTAACACATAAAATAAATTACAACTAAATAAGAATGAACGAAATTAAGCTTAAAACCCCCAAAACTAGTAGGATTTACTTTACAAATGAAATAACTTCTACTACCAAAGAAGTTGTGATTGCTTGTCACGGTTATGCTCAATTAGGGAAGTATTTCATCAGAAAATTTAATTCTATTACCAATAACGAAAGAACGGTTGTTGCTCCTGAAGCACTTAATAAATTTTATTGGGAGGGAATGAACGGTAGAGTTGTGGCTTCTTGGATGACTAAAGAAGATAGAGAATCTGAAATAGAAGATTATATACATTATCTAAACCAAGTATACGAACTCATAAAAGAAAAGAATGTTAATGCAAAAATCATTGCTTTTGGTTTCTCTCAAGGCTCTTCAACTATTGCTAGATGGTTGGCTCAAAAAAATTATAAAATAGATTGTAATCATTTAATTCTATGGTCCGGAAGTTTTCCTATGGATGTTGTGAATGAACCAATATTTAAAACTATCAAATTTGATTATTTATTCGGAAATGAAGATCAATTCTATTCCAAAGAAAAAATTATTGAGTTAGAATCTAACCTAAATGAACAGGAAATAAAACCTAATTTTATAGAATTTGATGGGGAACATAAAATTTATGTAGAGACATTAGAAAATTTATTCAAATAAACATTTATATAAAAAATTAATTTACAGCAGAGTAGTTGTATTAATAGTAAACAAAAATACATGTTACTATGAAAACTCTAATCACATTATTTATATCTCTTTTTTTGGATTCGTATCATATTCTCAATCAGTTCCATGTTCCAGTTTGGTGGCACATGCGGCTAATCAAGATTCCTTATGTGTTGGTTCAACAGGTCAGTTCACTTTAAATTGAAATGCTACCGGAGGAAATCCAATTTACTCTTACTTTTGGTACGGAAACCCTTCTGATGTTTTATTTAGTAGTAATTCTATTGCAAATCCTATCGCTACAGCTTTAGGTCGTTTTGTAACCGTAACATTAAATGTAACAGACTCTATGGGGTGTTTTGCTAGTGACACTGTTGTGATTGATACAAGTTGTATGTCAAACACTCTATCTATCGAGAAGAAAATAAAAGAACTTAGCTTCTCTGTTTATCCCAATCCTGCAAACGAATATATAAATATAAAATTTCAAAAAAATACTTTTAATTCTCATCAAATTAGAATTATGGATGCATCTGGAAGAATAGTAATGAATGAAACAATAAATAATGGAGATTCAAAACTAGATGTAGCTAATTTATCCAAAGGAATTTATCTCATTCTGATAGAAAGCAACAGTAAAAACAATTTTAAACCCTTAAGGTTTATTAAACTTTAATTTTTCAATAAAGTTTTAGCATTTGCAAGAGCTGCGTCTGTAATAGACGCTCCACTTAACATTTTTGCTAGCTCCACTACTCTAGTTTCATCTGACAACTTTTGCATTTTGGTGAGAGTTGTTTCTCCTTCTACTTCTTTATACACTTTATAATGAGAATTCCCTTTCCCTGCTATTTGGGGTAAATGCGTAATTGAAATAACCTGAGTGCTTTTTCCAATTTTACTCATCATATCCCCCATTTTTGAAGCAATATCTCCAGAGACTCCAGTATCTATTTCATCAAAAATTAAGGTTGGCAATTGTTTCTTAGAGGCTAAATTCGTTTTTATACAAAGCATTAATCTTGACAATTCTCCTCCAGAAGCTACCTTTTGTATTGCATTAAAAGCACCTCCTTTATTTGCTTTAAATAAGAAAGTTACCATATCTTTTCCTGAACTTGTATATGCCGGTTTATCTGTAATTTCAATTTTAAGTTCTGCATCTACCATGGCAAGTTCGCCAAGCATAGTTTTCATTTCTTTTTCTATAGTAGAAACTACTTTCTTTCTTGATTTACTAAGCAAAACACTTGCAGAGCTCAATTCTTTAAGAATAGATGCCTTTTGCGCTTCTAATTTTTCAATTTCATTGTCAAAATTATTAACCAACAATAAGTTCTCCTCCAGCTTGTTTTTAATCTCAATTAGTTCTTCTACAGAGTTTGTTCTGTGTTTTTGATGTAAACTATTAAGAGCATTTAATTTTTCTGTCAATAAATTTATCCTTTCTTGGTCAAAAACGACTTCTTCATTGGTTTCTTCAATTTCATTTTGCACATCTTGTAATTCTATCAGTAAAGAAGATAATCTCTCTTGAATTTCTTTCGTCTTATTACTTGTAGATGATATCTTTAACAATAAATTTTCAGTTTCTTTTAATTGAGATACTATTCCGTTTTCATCATCCAATAATGCAATAGAATTAGTGAAATTATATTTAATTTCTTCTGCATTATTCAATAAGTCCAACTCTTCTTGCAACTCTTCTTCTTCTATATTTTCTAAGTCCACAACCTCCAATTCATTGTATTGAAATTGAAAATAATCGCTATCTGCTTTGAGCTTTTGTTCTTGAGCTTTTAGTGCTTCTAGCTCTTTATTTATCTCTGTGTATTGAGAAAAAAAACTACCATAATTGTTTTGTAATGCACCATTATTAGCATTTGTATCAACTAATTTCAATTGAAACTGGGAATCATTAAGTAACAAGGTTTGATGCTGTGAGTGCACATCTATCAAGTTTTCACTCAAAGATTTTAATACAATTAATGAAACGGGGGTATCATTTACAAAAGCTCTAGATTTACCCGAAGGAAGAATCTCTCTTCTAAGGATTGTTTCGTCTTCAAAATCCAACTCATTCTCTTTAAAAAATGATTTCAGATTAAGTGATTTAATATTAAACCAAGTTTCTATAATACATTTGGACTCGGTATCTTTAAGAACAGATGTATCTACCCTTTGTCCTAAAGTGAGACCTAAAGCTCCTAAAATTATAGATTTACCGGCTCCTGTCTCCCCAGTTATGGAAGAGAATCCTTTGTCAAATGAAACTTCTAGTTCATTGATAAGTGCGTAGTTTTTTATTTTTATTTTAGAAAGCATAACACAAAAATACGAAACACTTTGGATTGTTTTTTTATTGTGATAAAAACTTTAATTAATATCTCATTTTTGATAACTTTGTTTGACAATGAGCTACGAAAAAATCATATCAGAATTAAAACAAAAGAAGTTTCATCCCATATACTTTTTATCGGGGGACGAACCTTATTTTATTGATAAAATATCTGAGTACATTGAGCACAATGTACTAGCCGAACACGAACGAGATTTTAATCAAACTGTGTTTTACGGTAAAGATGCTAAAGTATCGACCATCATAGAAACCTGTAAACGGTTTCCTATGATGAGTGAAAAACAAGTTGTGATTATTAAAGAAGCACAGCATTTGGCAAATAATATGGGTGAATTTGAGGATTATATTAATAACCCTCAACCCTCTACTCTACTTGTTTTTTGTTACAAATACAAAAAAATTGATAAAAGAAAAGCTGTAGGAAAACTAATTGCTAAAAATTCTGTCTTTCTGCTTTCCGATAAAATAAAAGACTACAAATTACCCGATTGGATACTTGGCAAAGTAAAAGAATACGACTTTACTATAAACCAAAAAAATGCCATGTTGCTTTCCGAATATTTGGGAAATGACTTGGGGAAAATTGAGAAGGAATTAGAAAAACTAAAAGTTGTAATTAAACCAGGATCTGAAATAGACGGAACTGTAATAGAGAACAACATAGGAATAAGTAAAGACTATAATATCTTTGAGCTTCAAACTGCTATAGGAACTAAGGATGTGATTAAAGCGAATAAGATAATCAGTTATTTTAGTAAAAACGAAAAAGCTCACCCGCTTGTACTTACCGTAGGTTTTCTGTTTTCTTATTTTTCTAAAGTGATTACTGTTCAATTTTCAGATAATAAAAATAATGATGGAGCACTTGCCAAAGAAGTTGGTGTAAATCCTTATTTTCTTACTGAATACAAAAAAGCGATAAGAAATTATTCGCCTACCAAATTGGTGAAAATTATTGGCTACCTTAGAGAAGTGGATTTAAAATCTAAAGGAGTAAACAATACTTCTGCTACTCAATCCGATTTATTGAGGGAGCTTATATTTAAAATAATGCATTAAAAAAATACTATGAATTTAATAAAAACATCACTAGTCTTTGTCTTGATTACACTGCTAGCAAGTTGCTCGGTTTTTAAATCAAAATCCTATAAGGCTGCAGAAGAAAAAATGAATTTCTCATTTTCTAAACTAGATAAGAAAGGACTAATAAAAGACAGAGGTACTTCATTGGCTTATGAATTTTGTATTCCTAACACGGAAGAAAATCTTACAGAAATTAAAGCGATAGACGAATCTATCGCAATTTACAAATCATCTAAAGGAAGAATTGGATGCAGTAAAGATGAAATATTGTGTATTGGAGAAACCGTAGACAAGGATTACAAAAAAATATTAATTGCTATTTCAAAATTATCATATGTCAAAAGTATTAATGAAAGTTTTTTTGAGTAGTGTTCTTGCACTATCAATAATAAGCAGCTGCACGCTTTTAAATAAGAAGAAAGAAGAAGTTAAAACAAATGACCTAGTAGGTATTGTTACTCTTCATGACATAGAGAATAGTGAACATAATAAGTGGTATTCTCTTGGTTTACAAAACTATGAATTGGATGCAGAGACCTTAAACAATATCAACAACAATTTTGCTGACAAAGAATCTATTTCAATAAAAATATTTTTTGGAACTTGGTGTAGCGATAGCCGAAGAGAGTTACCGAGATTTATGAAAATATTGAATTTTCTAGGAATGAAGAATTTTGAAATAGTTGGATTGGATAGAGACAAAAAGTCGCCAAAAAAACTTGAAAAAGGGATGAACATACATCACGTTCCCACTTTTATCATTTATAAAAACGGAAAAGAACTGAATAGAATCGTGGAATCACCTATCAATTCGTTAGAATTAGACTTTAATAGCATTATTCGATCAAAAAAATATACGCCTAACTATTCCAATTGAGTTATTTTATCTATATTCATAATGAAATGGAAATAATAAAAGAACTATTCGAATTTAATAATCTGAACTCTTTGAGTTTAGAAAAGGGCAGAGTGCTAATCTCTGACCCATTCATTAATGACGATTATTTTTCTAAATCAGTAGTATTATTGTGTGAAACAAATGAAAACGGAGCCTTTGGTTTAGTCTTAAATCACTACATTAACGAAACTCTTTCTGATTTTATAAACTCTTTTGACAATATAGACTGTTCTAAGTTCAAAATAAGCATTGGGGGACCAGTTGATACCGACAGCATTTATTATATCCATACACGTCCTGATTTAATCCCAAATAGCATAAAAGTAAATGAATCTATTTACCTTGGTAATGGAGAAGAATTTAATCAAATTGCAGACTTAATAAAGAATAATCTCATTAATCACAATGAAATCAAGTTCTTTCTAGGTTATTCTGGTTGGACTCCAGGGCAATTACAAGCAGAATTACTTAAGAATTCTTGGTTCGTAGGAAACATAGCAGAATCAACTCTTATGAAATATCAAGAAGAAGATATTTGGAAAAGAACATTAGAAAAAATGAGTGACAAACACAGAGTAATCTCTAATTTCCCAATAAATCCTTTGTTAAACTAATCTTGAATTACAGCCTTGGTATCGTAGTTTAATAATTCTATCAATTTATCAGATATTTTGTGGAAGAAACGCTTGGTTTTATAGCTCCTAACCCATTTAACCCCTTGTATGGCATTGGTTAAAATAATTTCATCACAAGATAATAAGTGACCAGCAGTTATAGGACTTTCGTATACCTTAATTCCATTCTCTAATGCCAAATTTATCACTTTCATTCTCATAGTCCCACCTACACATCCAGAAGTCATAGGAGGAGTATACAATACTCCATTACTCACAATAAATATATTAGAATTGGTAGACTCAATAATGTTGTTTCTATCATTCACTAATAAATTATCGCCCAATCCATTTTGTTTCGCATCAATAATTGCATTTACATAAAAGAAAGCATTAGTCGTTTTATAGGAAGAATATTTATTCTTTGGTTTAGCAATATCATTGTACACATCTATATCAATACCTTCTGTATTCAAAATAAAATCATTAGCAGGAAATGATTCTGCTTCAATAATAAAACCAGGCTCGTTTGTTTCGGAAAAATAAGATGCAATTTCACCCTTTCTATAAACAGTTAGTTTTACTCTACCCCCATGATGAATTCCATTGTGCTGAAGTAAACTCCTCATTTGATTATGAAAATAATCAATTGTAAAGTAGGCTGGAATCTCCATCATAAAAGCTTTCATTCCCTCGGTAAGTCGAGAAAAGTGTGCATGAAAATTGTATACTTCTCCGTTTATGACTCTTATACTTTCAAATAAACCATCTCCGTACCTAAAAGATCTATTATTGATAGAAAGAATTGGTTTGTCCGAAGGGAAAAACTCCCCATTATAAATTAAATCTGTGCTCAATTTTACGTTTCTGTTTTAAAAAATTGTTGAAATCTGTTCAATAAAGTTATTAATAATATCGGAAGGACTTAATAGAATCGTAAAAATAATTCCAAATACAGCTCCTAACAAGTGTGCATCATGCGCAATATTTGTTCTTCCATTTTTATTCATATACATTTCATACCCTATATACATTACCCCAAACAGAGTAGCGTTTAAAGGAATTACGGCAAATAAACCTAATTGTGCCATTGGGTTTAGCACAATGAACGAAAATAACACTGCAGAAACGGCTCCAGAAGCTCCTAAAGAATTATAGTGAGGATTGTCCTTGTTTTTTCTTAATGCAGGCAAAGTAGCGAAGATTATCCCCCCTATATATAGAACTATAAAATAAACCAGCCCCATACCTCCAAACATCATAGTGAAGAGTTTTTCTAAATATGAACCAAAACTATACAATACATACATATTAATACCTAAATGCATTAAATCTGCGTGAATAAATGCATGAGTTATTATTTTGTACCACTCATTATTATGCACAACCCTATATGGGTTAAATAATAATTTATGTTTCAATTCTAAGTTCTCTGACGCATAAAGTGAAATTCCAGCTGTAATTAGAATAATAATTAATGTTATTGACATTGTAATTTTTTGAAAATTTGAATTCAATAAAAGTAACTAAATCTTACCCGCTATACAAGCAATAAATCAAAATGAGCAACAATCAATAGTTCATTATTAATGAATATTTTAGAGTGAAATTTTGTTAAAAAAACTTAAAAACCCCCAAAAATGGGCGCTTTTATTAACATTCGACCACTTTTATCAACATAAACCCTTGCTACGCTTGGTTTGTAGCAATAATCGTATATATTTGTTATAGTTAACGAGGGTTAGCTAATTTATATTAATCATTTAAAAAGATAAAAATGAACAAAACAGATTTAATTGATGCAATGGCATCTAACTCAGGACTAAGTAAAGCAGATTCAAAAAGAGCTTTAGAAGGATTTATGGATGCTACTGCAGGAACTTTGAAAAAAGGAGATAAAGTATCATTAGTAGGATGGGGAACTTTTTCTGTAGCTAACAGAGCTGCAAGAACAGGAAGAAACCCACAAACAGGAAAAGAAATTAAAATTGCTGCTAAAAACGTAGTAAAATTTAAAGCTGGTTCTGAATTGGCTAAGACTGTAAACTAGTAACTAGTTTAATATTAAAAAAAGGTCTATTCATTGAATAGACCTTTTTTTTGTGCTTATTTTTTTTGAAATTAATTCTATTTCAATTCATTTAATAAAGTTTCTACGGCTAGAATTCCTAATTTATTTGAAGCTAATGGGCTTGCTCCAGTAATAAGCCTTCTATCCAAACAAGTTGTATCATCTCCTTTTTTATTTACCAAGTTTACTCCAAGACTTTTCAGTTTTTCGCTTAATCCCCAAGGCATTTGTCCTGGTAAATATCCAATCATTGGAGTTTTTTTATCTACAGAATCTGGAAATACTGCCATGTTATATCCTTCATAAAGAAATTTTTGATTATTAAGAGTGGTAGCTAATAAAGAACCTGGGCCATGACAAAGTGTAATGGTAAACAACTCATTTTCGTGAGCCCAATTTAAGATTATTCCTACATTTTTGTCTTCGGGAATTCCTAACATTGCTCCATGACCACCTGGAATAAATATTGCTCCGTAAGAATCTACATCTGTCAATGATGTAGCTACAAAATCTTGTAATTTTTTTGGCTTTTCAAATCTTGGCTTAAGCTCATTGTAAATAGCCTTTACATTTTCATCTTTTTCTGGAAAAGCCCACATTTCGAATACTACTGGTTTCCCTGTAGGGGTAGCAATTTCAAACTCAAATCCTGCATTTTGTAAATGTAACATTGGTAATAAAGCTTCTATAGGATGATTCCCAGTAGAAAACAATTTACCATTCTTCATTTTTAAGTTTTTCTGCTCTGTGAAAATTACCAAAATTTTCGATTTCTTACCTTTATATCTCTTGTAGGAGACTTTTTCATAGTCTGTTTTGTCAACAGTTCCAAGTTTAATTGCCATTTTTGATGGGCTATATGATCCATCTGATTCTAATTTTGGAGCTAGTCCTAACATTTTTTTAAGCATAATTTTTGTTTCATTATTTATTATGAAACAAAAATAGAATACAAATTCCTGAAAAAAATAACCCTATGGTAAGAAATCTATTTTTTTGCTCTTTCTACTCTTATTCTGCTAAGGCTTTGTTGAGTTATTCCTAAATAAGAGGCTATATGATAATTAGGAGTATACTGTTCTATATCGGGATATTGATTTAAAAATAAATCATATCGCTCTGGAGCAGTTAATTGCAATTGATTTAATATTCTTTTATGTAAACTAACTACGTGTTGTTCCAAATTTTTTCTTTGAAAAACCTCGAAT
Organism: uncultured Flavobacteriales bacterium; assembly: GCA_964021785.1. GTDB lineage: Bacteria > Bacteroidota > Bacteroidia > Flavobacteriales_D > CAJJDF01 > CAJJDF01. The sequence continues at coordinate 13,980 of CAXIAX010000007.1, read as the reverse complement.
TCCGGATATTCAATATATATTTCCTCTAATTCCTTTGCATTAAATTCAATGACTTTACAATCTGAAATACTCTCAACTGTTAATGTTGCATATTCGTTATTATAAATTGCTATAAAGTCACTAATCCACCACTCTTTTATTCCAAATTGTAATGTGTGTTCCTTACCATTTTTATCGGTACAATACGATCTTAAGCATCCATCCGTTACAAAATATGTTTTTTTAACCGTTTGCCCTTCACGAATTAATGTTTCACCTTTTAGAATATCTCTTTCTTTTGAAATTGCGAATAAATATTCTTCAGCTCTAGAACTTAAAGGGATTATTGCTTTTATTTTTTTGATTAGTTCTTTCATTACAAAACCTATCTACATTAATTAATATACTTCCTAAAATTCAAAATCCAAATGCAATTTGTCTTTTAAGTACATTAACTCAGGATGTTGTTCTGCAAATTTTTTGAACTTCTCCTTATCGGTATATAGAAATACCTCAGAATTCTCATTCTTTTCAAGTTTAGACTGAATACTCACAGAGTAATTATTCAATTTTCTTTTTAAGTAATCTAAAAAGTCTTGTTTTTCTTTATTAAAATTATCAAATAATGGCTTATTATCCAAAATATGAATAATCATAAAGTTGTCTTCAAGAACTGGCTGAGTTTTAGTTAATGCGGTATATAAAGTTTTACGGTTTTTTGCATCTGCATCATTGGCAAATTGATTCCAATGCATCATTAATTGCTCATAAGTAAAAGGATCTTTCTCTTTCCTCTCCTCATCTTCTATTACTTCTGCTTGTTTCTGAATAGTTTGTTTAATAGAAAAACCCGAAAACTTCACCTTTTTTCTAACCACTGGTTTCTCTTCTGCTGGCTGACTTTCTTGTGTACTTGGCTTAGTAGGCTGCGAAGTAACTGGAGCTTTATTTACTGTGTTTGCAACACTAGGTTGCGAATTAACTTGTACAGGTTTAGCTGTTTGTGTAGTTGTTGGTGTCTTACCTTTATTTTGCCTAAGTGCAGATATAGTAATTAAAGGAGCTTTCTCAGTTACTAGATTTTTTTTTTGCTCACCTTGTGAAAGTGAGCATAATTTAATCAAAGTAAGTTCTACAAGGAGTCGATGGTTTTTACTCGTCTTGTATTGGATGTCAGAATCAGCTATAATTTCGAGTCCTTTTATCAATAGCTTTATATCGGTAGTTTTACTTTGAGTAATGTACCGTTCTTTTACCGATTCACTTACTTCAAGTAACTCTACTGTGGCTACATCTTTTGAAACTAATAAATCTCTAAAATGACTTCCCAATCCTGTAATGAAATGATGTCCATCAAATCCGTGACTTAGTATATCCGAAAAAGTTAATAAACAACTAGGAATATCTCCTTGATTAATAGAATCTACTAATTTGAAATAATAGTTGTAATCCAGTACATTTAAGTTATCTATTACAGATTTATAAGTAATGTTTCTATTACTAAAATTTACTATTTGATCAAATATAGATAAGGAATCTCTTAATGCTCCATCAGCCTTTTCTGCAATAACAAAAAGAGCTTCTTTTTCGTAGGTAATTCCTTCTTTTTGAGCAATTTTCTCTAAGTGAGCAACCATGTCTTCTACCTGAATTCTATTAAAATTATAAACCTGACATCTTGATAAGATAGTAGGTATAATCTTGTGTTTCTCGGTAGTTGCAAGAATAAATATTGCGTGTGGTGGTGGCTCTTCTAGTGTTTTAAGAAAAGCATTAAATGCTTGCGAAGATAACATGTGTACCTCATCAATGATATATACTTTGTATTTTCCTACTTGTGGCGGAATACGTACCTGATCTGTAATGTACCTAATATCTTCTACTGAGTTATTAGAGGCAGCATCCAGTTCAAATACATTAAAAGATAAATCTTCTCCTTCTGCAATAAAGTCTTTATTGATGATCTTGGCAAAAATTCTTGCACAAGATGTTTTTCCTACTCCTCTTGGCCCACAAAACAAGTACGCCTGAGCCATCTGACCTGTAGAAATAGCATTTTCTAAGGTAGATGTAATTGAATCCTGTCCTACAACAGTATCAAATGAATTGGGTCTATATTTTCTTGCCGAAACAACAAATTCGCTCATACCGTAAAATTAGTATTATTCTATAACTTTAAAAGTATTTTGGGTTCAAATTAATTAACAATTTTAAAAAACTATTTAGTTCATAATAATTAGAGGTTAACTAGTCCTAGTTTGCGTAATTTTTGAATGAAATACTTAAATAATAAGGTAATTTAATTTATATTTAGCCTATTAAAGAAAAAAATCCTTACCACAAACACCTATAAAAATGGCAGAAGAAAGTTTTGACTTATTATCTCAATTGGGAGACGAAAGTAAAATAAAAACATTAAAAGCGAAATTAGATAAGAAGAAATCATCAGATATATTATCTAAACTGGATGACATAGAAAGCAAAATTGAAACAGCTGCTAACGACAATAAATCTCAAGAAGAAATTGTTGCCAACATTATAGATTCAAATTTTGAAACGATAAATGGAGATGTAAAAGAAAGTGAACAAGATTTACAAGAGTTAATGCTTCACCTGCGTTCTATGTTGGATAATGCAGGAGGTGAATTCTCTAAATTACAAGAGCTAAATAAGGATGAGTTAGAAATTATTGCGAAAGCAAAAAGAGAATTGAAAAGAGCAGAAGATTCTTTTAGTGATGCCGAAGGAATGAGTAATTCTTGGAATATTCTTTTTGGATATAAAAACAGCAAAGTAAAAAGTACTAAAGCTGAAATGGAAAAAGAGATTCAGGAACTAAAACAAGCAGAAGCTGACGCTAATAAATCTTACAGAAATAGATTAAGAAATGCCGATTTGAAAGAATCGCTTCAAAGAATTATTTCTCAAGTTCAAGGGATGACTGGGATTATAGAAGACATGGTAGAAGACACTGATGTTCAAATCCAAGCCTTAAAAAATAGAAAAGAATTATCTTTTGGTACCAAAGAAAAGGCTGCCGAAGTAATGAAGGCAAAGAAAGCTGAATTGGAGAACATGGAAGAAACTCTGAAAAGAGAAGAAACTGCTTTAACAGAACTACAAAATAATTCTCCAGAGTATACAGCCCAAGAAAAGAAAATTGCTGATTTAAGAGAAGCAAGAGCAGAACTGAAAGGGAAATACAACATTGCATTGGGTATATTCCAATCTAAAGAAAGATTTGTAGAGCAAATTGTGGTTCACCTAGAGGCACAAACTGTGACTAAAAACAACCTGAAACAATTGATTGGTCAATTGAAATCGGATACGGAAGAAAGAATAACAACTTACGAATCTGGATTGCAATTGGTACAAGCTGCAACTGCTCAAGAGGCTGCTTCTATTTATGAAGATGCTGGAGCAAAAACGGATCAAAAAATTACTGAGATTGCAGCAAAAGTATTAGTAGGTTCTGAAAAAGACAGAATTGAAAGAATTAAGAAGCATCCACAAAGGATGACTGAGTTGCACAGTGTGTTGGTAGGATTGGCAGAAGCTACTGCAAAATTCAAAGAACAAGACAGAAAACTGATGAAAGAACACAGTGAGAAATTTGGGATTGATGTAAGTGAAACATTCTCTTTTACACATGAGGGTGATAATGCTCCAACTGGAGATGACTCCACTCCCACTCCAAAAAGGAATAGTGGTGTAGATGGATTGATGGACTAATAAAATAGATATTCGGATTTTCGGATTTTCAGATTAAGAAGTTCTCTGAAAATCCGAAAATCTAGTATCCGAAAATCTAGATTAATGAAAACAATAGACATCATAGATAATTTTGGAGAATTGGATAACGTACGATTCGATTCTACGGATGAATACATTCAATACTTCGATTTTATTAAAACAGCATTCAACCGGTTGATAGACTCTTTGAAATCTCGCTCGGCTGATAATCCTATTGAGATTGCAATACTCAAAGATTTTTTGCAGAAATACCTGAATACTGTAGAAATTCTTAGGCTTAAATATCTTTTTAAACAAGATGATAAAATGGCTATTGATTTAACGGATTCTAGTTTCCCCAATTACTTGGAGATAAAAAAATTAGATTCTGAAGCTATGAAAGCACAAGAAGTTCTTGCTAAATTACCTTCTAAAGATTCTTTGAAACAAGAAGTGCTTGATTATATGTTTGAACGAAAAGCTCAACCCATCCACTTGTTGCAAAAACTGGGTAAAATAGTTTATAACGAATCTCTTTCTAATGAGCGTTACATGAAAATGTTTACTGAGGGAAGTCTACATGAATTGGGTAAAAACAAAAAAGGGCAAAAGAAATACTTGTATAGCTGGTCGTCCTACGACAGCATGACAAACAGGCCTTACATCTATATTTTGGCTTTTGAATTTACAAATGAATCGGTAAACTTGCAGAAAGAAGGATTAGATGCATTTAAGGAAATAATAAAGAAAAACAACAGCAACTCCTCACCTCTTAGCGTGTTGGCATCCGATATAGATAATTCTGCAGAATCTATCAAACCAAAAATTTTGAAAAGAATAGATATAGGACCTATCTATTGTAAATATTCCAAAGAAAATCACGAAATAAGTAAAGTTATTCAAGAGCGATTTTCGGAAGAAGATTATGCCTTTTTCTATACTACCGAAATTGTCAATTCAGTGGGAGAAAAAGAACAAAAATCAGGAGGAATATTCTCCTCTAGCAAACAATTAAGACAAGTTTTCTTTGTAGATGAAACTGATTTAGATTCGCTAGAAAGACATGTATCCGAAGTCAATAAATATTTAATTGGCTCGCATAGAGTAGTACAATATCTATCTGCCAATAAACCAGAATACATCAATAAATTGAAGATTCCTGCAATAGTCTTTTAATTAAATTACAACTCTTTAAAGGATGTTAAAACCAAAGACTTTGTTAATTAATTGTAAATCACTATATTTAAATATTATAAACTTAAAAAACTAAAAAGATGAAGAAAATTTTTAAACCAATTGCTGTGGTTGCAACTGCAGCTTTATTTATGATTACCCCGAATAATTCTAATGCACAAGCCTTCGAAGAAGAAAGTATGTATATCAGCTTAGGTTATGGAGGGCCAAATCTTTCTGCTAGCTTTTTCAAAACTTTTGAAGATAGAGCTGATTATACCGTAAACGGATTGGGTCCAATTCATGCTAAATTTGAATATGCTGTTTCTGATAAAATTGGAATTGGGATGTCTTTTAACTACGTAAGAACAAATGTAAAATGGAATTACGAAACTGTAGACGTAAATAATGATCCAGTTGTATATGAAGAAGGATACAAATTTTCTGCACTTGCTGCCAATGCTAGAATTAACTGGCACTTTGTAGATAACGATAATTTAGATGTTTATTATGGTTTGGGTTTTGGTTATAACTATTCTAATAATGAGTATTACACAAATGATCCTGATGGAGTTGAAGGAGGTACATTTAGCATAGGTGGAATTCCAATCGGATTTGAAACTACATTTGGTGTTAGATATTTATTCAATGAAAACATTGGTATTTATGCTGAATTTGGATGGGCTAAATCTGTAGTTCAAGGAGGTTTAGTATTTAAAATAGGTCAATAAAAGAGATTACTTATAAAAAAAAGCTCCTAAATTTCTTTAGGAGCTTTTTTTATGCCTTAATATGTAATTTTAATTAATCTATTTTTTTCCAAACTTGCTCAAATGTAAGTTGAAACGAACCTACAAACTCGTGTTTGAAGGTTTCTGGAGAGATTACACTTAAAAAAGTACTTCCATCTTCCCTGTTATACAAATGATAGGTTTCTCCTATAATGGGCTCAAAATTATACTCTGTATTGTATATGATGTCATTCCATTTGTGTTCTTCTAGTAATTGCTCATATTCTTTTTGTATCGCACTAAACTTAGTTTTTAGTAAATGATTTACTTTAGAAATACCTACATTCTTCCATGTTTTCACATTGGTAGTAGTAATACTTGGAGCACCTACATTTGTACCATACTCCTTTATAGAAGCATCATATTTTTTGGTTTCCTCATCAAAAACTACTTGATCCGGTTTTTTTTCTTTTTGTTTAGCCATTTGGGTGTTTTTCTTTAACAAAAATAGTACATTTTTTTTTAATAAATCCTTAAAGTATATTTACATTGTAACAATAACTCATATTAAAGATAATAATCAATGACCATTTTCTCTTATTTAGAAATCCTTAAATTAAATCAAGACAAGATTTCTAGGTTAAGAAATAGAGATTTTATTCAACTAGAGAAGAAACTCAACTCCAAATCAGTATTTAATAAAGCTATAGATAAGAAAGAGATTTCGGGTTTCATTAAGACATTAAAATACTACCAAAGAGAGATTGAAACTTTCTACAAACCTCCTTTTTATGGATTAAGAAAGATAATTGAAAACCCAGATAGAGCTCACAATTTTGTTCAAAAACAACCCATTGATTCCTTAGTAACCCCTAAGTTGATTCAATTTATTGAACTTCATTGTACTGTCAATATTGATGCTTATTCTGAGTTTTGTATGGCAAACAACAACATGGGTTCGTTAAATTCTTTGTTGAGCTATAAGTTGGTTTTGTCGCCATATTTGATTCAGAAGATTGAACTAAATTTGAAAAAATACCTTGTAGAGTTAGAAGGGTATTTGAATGGGAATTTAAACACAAATTTTGAGACGGTAGAAGTTTTCAAAAATCGCCATTTTTATGGAGCCTTAGGCAAACTTGACAACCCTGAAATAGAGAATTACATACTTGCGATACAAGAAAATATTAAGAATCAATTTATTTACAGGAGTTACACAAACTCTACTTTAGATATCGTTAGTTCTATCAATGATTATGAGACTAAAAACTCCAAAATACGAGAAAATAAAATTTTCCTTTCTCAGAAAAAGGAAGAAATACTTGTAACAGAAACGATAGAAAAAAAGAATAAGCTACAGAGTAAAACTAATACAAACTCTACTTCTACAAGGAAATACAATAAAAGTTATAGTTCTAAAGGAGATTGGAAAATTGTAATTTCTATAATTTTGATGATTATCACCATCATTAGGTTTTGTGCTAGAAACAAGCAATCATCATCTAACGTAAATAATTATTATCAACAGCAAGAACAACAGATTAAAGCTCCTGATTATGAGATAAAAGAACTACAAAAAAAGCTTATTTATATTCATACCACCAAAGAAATAACTAATACACAGAAAGAAGAATTTAATTATTCTAGAATGAAGTTTATTTCTAAAAACAAAAAGTATGCTTTTCCTGGGCCTCACACATTAATAAAAAACACAACAAATAAAAAAGTAGTGTTTTTCTATAACAATGATTTTGGAGGATTTAAGTATAAATTAATGGAACCAAATTCTGAGGTTACACTAACTTTACGATACACCTATTTTTTAGTTTTTAAAGGAGATGACCCCTACTACACGGTATATACAGATGAATTGGGAGAAAGTAAAGTTGGGATATTATTTAATGAATTTGATGAAAACGACATGAAACTATTAAATACACTTTACACCAATGATATTCAAAAGTTAAGAAAACAAAGTGTGGTAATTATTTCGGAAGATTCTGTTATAATTAACGAAAAATCGTGATATTTGAGAAAGCACATAAATAGCAAGCAATGAATCAACCAGAAACTTCTCTTCTTCCTATAAAACAGGAAGAAATAAATGAATACAAAGATGAAATAACGAGTTACTTAAAACAAGTTTCTTGGAAAGCAGATAACAAAAGATTCAAAGACAATAACGAGAACATAGATTTAACTTTTTTGATAGGTAATAAAACCCTTGGTTTGGACCAAACGGATGATATTTCTATCCTTAAAAGTGCTATAAACATTAGTAAAGACAGAATTTTATTATCCAATACAACCAACTATGTGGTAAATGCTGTTCGTGAGGGATTTTGTTTAGGAAAGCATGTATCTAAGTTATATGAAAAAGCATCTGGCTTGGAACAATTGCAAGAAAGAAATAGAAATCAAAGTATTCATCAGTCTGAGTTACCTGAGTTTCACGAGAAAACTCAAACTCAATCTGCTATTCTTACTTATGTAGCTAGTAATTACATATTGTATTTACTAAGCCAGCACAGAAGCGAAGAATCTAGCGCTATAAACATAGATTTTGGTGGAATTCCAGAGATTAATATCTCTCGACCTTCGCAAACAATTAGTTGTTCGCTTTATTATTATGGTGCTTATGTAGAACGATCAAAAGTAGTTACCAATGAATTGGAATTGTTACAATTATCCAATTTATACTTCAAAAGATTAAGCGAAGAAATTCAGTTTAGAAAGGATTCATTGAAGTTTGGTGATTTTTTCTCTAACAATCATTATAAAGTAGAAGATACTGAATTTACAATTCAAGGATTTGAAAACACAGCTACTGCTTCGGCATCTAGTATGGAGTTTAATCCTATAAGAATGGAACAAATTATAGCCAACAAAGAAGCAAAACATATGTTTAAGCGCTATGCTGAGCGATTGTTGTGTTACGATATGGCTACAGGTAAAAACCCAATGCTAGAGCTTGGAGGCTTACCTTCTGTAACTATGGCAGATGGAAAACCAGGAACAGGAAAAAGTATGTTGATTGCTGCTACAGCAACCATCTTAAAAGAAAAATGTGATGAACTTAAGATTCCATTTTTGTTTTGGCCTTTGCCAGAAAATATTATTTCTACTTACCAAGGAGGTTCGGCAGAGAGAGCTATGGAGTGGTTTAGACCTATGGCTGATAAAAACAAAATTATCTTCGCTCCTATTGATGATGCCGAAAATAACCTAGAAGAAAGAACAAGGAAAGGAGTTTCTTCGGGAGTACGTGAGTTAATTGGGGTTTTCTTAAGAAATACCGAAGGAGCTTATGCTATTAATAATGGAAACAGATTGATAAGTTTGTTTACCAATATTCCAGACCAGATTGACAAAGCTGTACTTTCTAGAATTCAATCTAGAGTGCAAATGGATGGTGCTACAACAAAAGAAGATTGGATTGACCAAGATTACATTTGGTGGAAAAAATACGGGAAGATGATGCCCGATTTTGTGGATGCAATTCCTCCAAAGAATTATGAATACATGTCTGCTCAAAAGGAATTGGGTAGTTTGAATAGTATTTTCAATAAAGAGTATGAATTTATAAATGAAGAAGTAAAAGATATTTATGACGGAACATTGTCTGGATTAGATCCAAAAAGCCATGATTTCTTTGGGACTTTTTATAAAAACATCTTAGATAAGTATTCGTTTTTCTCTTCGAGGGATTTAAGAAACATCCAAAAAGCAGTTGATTCAAGAATTATTGATTTTGATTTACCAGGTGAATGGTGGGATGACACCTCTATGTTTTTCAAGAAAGATTACGACACCAAAATGGAAATGCTTAAAAAACTAACCGTACAAAATATGGGTGAGCTTACTTTCTCTGAAATAAGAATGAGAGAGGCTTTATTTTATATAGATACAGCCGTGAGAATTAACAATACAGGACTTAACCGTGAAATAGACGAAACTGCCAAGCAGATGTTTGTGAATGAGAAAGCTAGAAAAGTGATGATTGATAAGTATAGTTAAGATTCTACGAAAATGTTTAACCACAAAGAACACTAAGAAGGCTCAGAGAACACAAAGACTGATGAATAAAAATATCAATTATGACTGAAAATGACATTGCGAGTAAAGTAATTGGTTGTGCTATTGAAGTTCATAAAGCATTAGGTCCTGGTTTATTGGAAAGTGCTTATCAAGAATGTTTAGCGTATAAATTAATAGAAAGTGGATTGCAAATTGAGAAGGAAAAAGCAATGCCACTTGTTTTTGAAGAAGTGAAATTAGAGTGTGGTTATAGAATAGATATTTTGGTTGAGAATAAAGTTGTCATTGAATTAAAAAGTGTAGAAGCTTTAAATGATGTTCATCTTGCTCAAACACTTACTTATATGAAATTGGGAAATTATAAATTAGGGTTACTTATTAACTTTAATGTTTCTTTGCTCAAAAATGGGATAAAAAGAGTAATAAATGGGAATATTTAAATGAATAATTTAACCATAGAGAACACTGAGAAGGCACAGTGGTTAAAGAGCTAATAAAAAAAACTCTGTGTTACTTTGTGTAAAAACTCTGTGAACTTTGTGGTTAACAGAAAAGTCAACATAAAACTGTAAGACTAAAAAATAGAATGAAAAAATTAATAGAACATAACTTATTTGGTAACGGACTCTTGTTTATTCAAGAACCGCTACTGATTGATAGATATAACGTTTGCCTAAAAGATATAGGGATAAAAGAAACAGAGCTTACCAATTTTCATATTGATAAATGGGGATGGAGTCCTGAGATAGCGACAGAAAAAGGAGACAAAGATTATTTATCTTTTGGGTTTGCAAACCCCTACTCTATTATTCTTTCGCCAGAGCAAGAAGATTGCAGTATCTACTACCCTTTTCACTCGTTCGATTGGGAACTGATGGATTCTGTATTTGATATTTACAAGGAGCAAATAAAGGACATTACTACAAAAACAGCATTGTGGTTTGAGATGGATCAAGGAATGGCAAATTACCGCTCTGCACAAGATATGTTGCTTGTAGATTCTTTTACTATCAAATTCCATACTCCCGATAAAATCATTACGTCTGCAGTAGAGCAGAAGAAATTGGTACAATCATTTTACGATACAAACAGTGGCTGGGCAGATAGCTCTTTGCATGCCAAAATACTAGATAGTGTTACAAAATATGGAGATTTAAGACATAGAAATTTCGACTTAAAAGTATTTCAATTCACAAAAATAAAGAGTTTTTATTCTCGTGTATTTGATGGATTATTTGTACTAAGAAACGACTATTTACCTAAAACATTATTGGTTCACGAAACCAACAAATCTACTATATCTGGAGAGAATCAACATTCCCACATGGAATACAACATGAGCGATTCCAACCTATTTATTTATCTATATAATAATAAGTTAATAAACAATGATTTGTCGCAATATGTAGGTGATTTCTATACCGTGCAAACCATTCGTGATACAATTTTGATTGAGCAATTGGCTACTCATTTTCCCGAAGAAGAAATTAACATTACTTCTGAAAGGCATAAGAACAAATACATTTCTATGTTGGCAAATGACAATAAACTGTCGGATGATTTTTGGGCATTGGAAGAAATAAACAATAGCATTAAAAAAGGGAAAGTAGAAAACATCTTAAAATACTCGTTTGATGTGCAATTGGCTTTGAGTTACCCTAATCCAAAATTACCGATAGAAGATAAAAAGGTAATTTGGCAAATTTTGGTTAAATTGTCACCTATAAAAGATGTTGTTCTTCAATATTTGTTCGATAAAAATCAGTTTTTTGCTGATTACACCACTTGGAACGAAAAGAAACAAGACTGGGCTATTGAACATATAAAATCAAACAAGAACCAACTCTTTAATTTTAAACTTAAACAATAACAGTCATGGAAAATATAATATTTACAGGAATAATAGGATTAGTCATTGGACTTTTTATTTCTTTTTACGATAAAAAATCGGGGAGTAAATTGTATAAAAAATGGTACAATGTGAGTAACAAAAACAAGATAGATGAGAATCTTGAAATAGGATTTATTACAAATCAATTATTTAGTCAAAAGCTTACTGTTGCTTTAATATTCACAGCAATCGCTTATGTAGTTCATTTCTTTATCCTTGGAGAACCATTTTTAGCTTTGTTCCGTATGATTGGATTTTTTGTTGGAATAATGGTTGCATTTTACGTAGGTACTTTGTTGCTTTCTTTGTTTTCTAAAAAGACCAATAAAGTAATAGACTATATTGAAAAAGTAGAAAAAGGTGGAATTGACTTGAAGGCGGAAGCTAAAAAAGGATATGAAAAAGCCAAAGATAAAGTGATGGAAACCGTTTCGCCAAAAGAAGAAGTGATAGAAAAAGCAATTGAAAAGGAAATCCCAAAAGAAGGCGTTCCACTTCCAGATCCTAAGAAAGGCGACAACTGGAGAGATGGTGTGAAGGATTTTATGAAGAAATAATTAATTGACAATTAAAAATTGATAATGGATAATTATCAATTATAAATTATCAACTATCAATTATAAAAAAATGGAAGAACAAGACCCAAGAAAAATACTAAGAGACTTAAATGATACCGAAATAAACTCGGTTGATGAATTTGAGCAAGTAGAAAATAACGAAGCAGAGGAAAATGAAAACCACGGTAGAATATACTGGATTTTTAAAAACATAAGAAAAGGAATTGCTAGCTGGTTTGGCAGAAACAAAGGAAAAGGAATTGTATTAATTCTGTTTTTACTTGCTGCTACCTTTTTTCTAAGAGCTTATATACATCCTGTTACATTAACCATTCGTAAGTATTTTGTACTTATTCTTTTGTTATGGATAATTGTTTGGTTTTTCAGAAGAATAATTAGAAAAAAAGAAAAGTTCTTCCCAAAACTTATTGGAAACTTACTTTTAATTGGATTATTGGTAGCAGGTTACTTTTTTGGGCCTCCTGTATACAAATATTTGGGATTGTATTACCATTATCAAACCTTAGAGAAAAAAGAGATTAGCTTCCTTCCTTTGACGGAACAAGAAAGAATACAACCTTTAAACTCTATAAAAACCTTGGTTAATCAAGAAGTACTGGCCGAAACAAAAGAAGCTACTTTGCCTCATATAGTAATTCGCCATGACGGAAGATTAGATTTTAGTATGTGTGTAGGTCCATCTACCAGGTATTTGTACCAACAATTTACTCAGAACATGACTGAGATAATAAGTGTTCCTGCAAATGCTGCAGCAACAGGATTTAGCAGAGATACGAAACATCCAGTAAAATTTGATGTAGGAGAAAACTTAATCTTGAGTAGCTATTCTTACACTACTGCTATCAAAAGACTAAATTTTATTGACTTTTTTAATTACGAAGCAGACGAAGTAAAATTCATTGAAAGAGCAAAAGACGATTGGATTCAAGTAATTACCTTGATAAAATGGGATGGATGGCTAGTTCCTAGACCTGTTTTTGGAGGGGTTATTATTATTGATCAAATAGAAGATAATTCATTTACTAATACTATTAAAAGAGCTTCCATAGGGAAAGGAGATTTCATTAAACCAGAGGAGATTAAGAACTACGAGTACTTAAAAAAGCAAAATCTATTATCGGATAGAATTGCGACTTTCTCTGCCGAATCATTTAGATTTCAGAATGGGTTTATGGCTCCAATGCCAGGATATCACCAAGGAGATATCAGAGTTCCGCAATTGCCAGAAGATCAAAACCAACAACCGTTTGTGGCTTATTTTAATTTTGATGGAGTTGTAAAAGATAAAAGTGGTGAGTTGTGTCACTATTTCGGATTAGAACCATTTCAGGAAAATAAAAGAGCTTTGAACACAAGTATATTCATTCCTAGTTCGGGAGTGGATAATACGGTTTATTACATAGATCACGTGGAAAATGGAGACGGATTTACAGGCTCAAGTTCTATAGCGAGTAAAGTAAAAGAAAGCAAGAAAAACTACGATTGGACGGCCAACAATCCTGCCGAAACTCGTCCATACATCAAAATGATAGATGGAAAAAGACATTTCTTTTGGTTGAGTACAGTAATTACAAAAGTAGACAAAGAAGGAACTGAGTTTATTGGAGGAACAGTTCCAGAACTTACTTTGACTGATGCCTTGACTAGTGAAGTGTTTTGGGTAGAAAGAGATAATTTGAAAGATGAATCCCTTTGGTTAAAACATACTTCTACTCCTGAGGTTGTTGAAATTCCTGTGGTGGTGGATAGTTTGAAATAATTTATTTAAGTATTCGTTACTAACTAAATAACTATGTTTATGAAGTTTTTTGTGCTGATGTCTGTTTTCATTTTTTTAACGATTAATTCGTTTTCTCAA
>CAXIAX010000006.1:0-53830 GCA_964021785.1 uncultured Flavobacteriales bacterium | reverse complement strand
TTTTATATTCCAATACTTTCAATGTCTCAGATTCTATTGTTGATGCATTGCATACCGATTGGGAATTGATTCAAGAATTTGAACAAAATAGGGTGTTTATTCAGTTGTTGAAAAGGAAGTAGTTTTTATATTCATCTGTCATTCCAGCCCCCGAGCTCGAATCTAAAGTTCTACGTTATTATTGCAAATTGATAAAGATTGTTTTTATGTAAAATGCTAGATTCCAAATCAAGTTTGGAATGACATTTATTTAATTGTATCAAAAACCTCCAAAATAATTCCACAAACCAATTCTATTTCTTCTTTGGTAATAGTAAGAGGAGGTGCCAATCTAAAACTAGCAGGACAAGACAAAAACCAAAAAGTAATTACTCCTTTTTCCATGCATCCTTCCACAACTTTTTGTGTTATTTTATCACTTTCTAGATCAATGGCAAGCATTAATCCAGCTTGGCGAATCTCTTTCACAATCTTATGAGAAAGTAATTTATTCATCAATTCTCCTTTTTCTTTTACTCCTTCAATCAGGTTTTCTTCTTCAATCACTTGAATATTGGCAACTGCTGCTGCACAATTTACAGGATGTCCTCCAAAAGTAGTAATGTGGCCTAGTATTGGGTCGTGAGATAAAACACTCATTATTTCATTACTAGAAACAAAAGCACCTATAGGCATTCCCCCTCCAAGAGCTTTGGCAATGCACAAAATATCGGGAGAGATATTGTATTGTTCAAAAGCGAAAAAAGTTCCTGTTCTTCCAAATCCTGTCTGAATTTCATCTAAGATTAATAGCGTTCCAGTTTCTGTGCATTTATTTCTTAATGCAGTCATATACTCTTGAGACGCAATTCTCACACCTGCATCACCTTGCACAGTTTCAATAATTACGCAGGCTGTTTTATTCGTTATCAATGATAAATCCTCCATTTTATTAAAATGAATAAAATTCACATTGGGCAATAAAGGTTTAAAAGCATCTTGTTTTATTGGATTACCAGATACGCTTAGCGCACCATGTGTACTTCCATGATAGGATTTGTGACAAGCAATAATTTCTTGTCTTCCAGTATATCGTTTAGCTAATTTTAAGGCTCCTTCTACCGATTCGGCACCCGAGTTAACAAAGTAACTTGTGGTTAAATTTTTGGGTAAAATTGCATCTAGTTTTTTGGCTAGCTCAGTCTGCGGAGCTTGCACAAATTCTCCATAAGGTATGATGTGTAAATACGAATCTACTTGATTTTTTATTGCCTCTACCACTTTTGGGTGTCTGTGGCCAATATTAGTTACAGCCAATCCCGACACCATATCGTAATACGATTTTCCATTTGTATCTGTGATAAAAAGTCCTTCGGCTTTTTCAATTTCTAATCCAATAGGGAATGGAGAAGTTTGGGCAACATTCTTAAAAAAAATCTCTTTGTTTTTCATGATCAAAATTAAGTTAAATTTTCTGTAATGTAAAAATCCCAGCAGATAGAATTAATCTATCTGCCGGGATTTTTAATATAAACCTATATTTTATCTTATTTCCGAGAAATCGGTAGGGGTTATTTTAGTTTTGCAAAGTTGGTTTTGCAGGTCTTTCTCCAGATTTTTTCTCCTTGTTACCTTTTCCTTTTTTATTTCCTTTTGTGTGTTTACCCATTCTTTTTTCAACATGGTAAAGCTTAGCCACTTTTTTTATAGAAATTACTTTCTTGAATTTTTCGTGGTACTTTTTCTTCGTATCAAGCATTTTTTGTTTGTCATCAAATGAGGCTTGAATTACTTCTTCCAGTTCTTGGTCGCTTAATTCACTCATTATCTTTCCTTTTTTCTTACTTGCCTTAGAAGCCTTTCTTAAAGCTGATAATTCAGCTTTGTATTGTTTGTAAACAGGTAAAAAAGCTTTTTGTTCAGTTTCTGTAAGAGCCAATTGTTCCGTTAAGTAAGCATCAATTCTTGCTTGTCTGTCTGCTGGTTTTGTTTCTTTTTGTGCCATTGCGCTTACTCCTACAAGAGTGAAGATCGCTAGTAATGTGATTTTAATCGTTTTCATAATAATGTTGTTTTTAATAATTAATTTTTCTTTTTTATTCTTCAAAACTGGTGTTCATTGCTATTTCGTCAAATAGTAAATTATCATCCAATTCTAAGTCTACTTCTGAGAATTCATCCATGTAGTCGTCTACAGAGATTTCTTCATAGTTAAGGACAATGCTTTCGTATTCATAATCTTCAATTGTTGGTTCTGCGCTACCGAAGAAAAGCAAAGAGGAAACACTCACAAGAACTATGATAGAAGCAGCATAGCCAAATGTTTTGTAAAATGAAAGCTTTCTTACTTTGGTCTCTTTTTGGTTGTTGTCGTTACTCACTTCACTCAGTATAGAGTCATGAAGTGATTCGAAATAACCTGTTGGAGTTTCAAAACCATTTTGCGATTTTAATTTTTCCAAGCTTGGAGATTCATTGTTGTTATGTGTTGTCTTGTTGTCCATTTGTAAGTAATGAGTTAGTGGTTTGTCACTGTTTTTGTTTTATAAGGTTACTTGTTCCATTTTTGTTTCCGCAATTTGGGTTTGTTTGCTTCTTTGACAAGTAATTTTGCAAAAGGTTTAATTGAGATTTATTTTTTTAATCATTTTTAGATAAAAACATCTCAATTTTTTTCTGAGCGTGATGGTATGAAGCTTTTAATGAACCAACAGAACCTCCTAATATTTCGGCAATCTCTGTATATTTCAAATCATCAAAATACTTCATGTTAAATACCAATTTTTGTTTTTCTGGTAGTGTAGCCAATGCTTGATGAAGTTTTGCTTCAATTTCATCTCCAGAGAAATAAGAATCATCCTTTTTGTTTTCTATTTGTATGTTTTCAAGTGATTGAGCAATCTTATTTTTATTGGCTTTTATAAAGTTTAAAGTTTCATTGGTCGCAATTCTATATATCCAGGTATATAAGTTCGATTCTTTTTTAAATTTAGAAAGAGCTTTCCATACTTTTATAAAGATGTTTTGTGTAATGTCATTGGCATCTTCGTGGTTCACTACCATTTTTCTTACATGCCAGTATACACGCTCTTGGTATTTCATTACCAAGCTGCTAAATGCTTTTTGTTCGTCCGTTTGAAACAGTTTTAGTATGTGTGCATCTTCGATCTGCATGAATTTGGTTTTCTTTTTTTTACGGTATTACAATTCTTAGACCATTGTAATTGCAAAAGGTTTAATCAATAAAAAAACAATATTACATAATAAACCAAAAACACCCTCGTTATAGAGGTATAACCAAATATATTATATGAATAAAAAAATTACTCTAAACGACTTATCACAATTTTATAAAAATGAAAAAGAGCTTTCACAATTCTTAGTAGATATGCAAGATTCTAATTCTTTTTTCGACAAGGTAAGTGACTCCACTATTTCTAATATCTTGGCTTTTTCCAAAGTGTTGAGTGTTAGAAATACTAAAATGATTGGAAAAATTGATTTCATTTTGAATTAAATCTTTCCCGCCCTAATCAAAAGAGTGTATCGATATTTCCGATACACTCTTTTTTTTGTTAATCTTGTAGAAGATGAAATTATTGTACACCATATCAATCAGGTTTTATAGTTTTTTAGTGAGAGTTTTCTCTCTCTGGAATCCAAAAGCTAAACAATGGAAAGTTGGTCGTGAAAACTGGCTTACTAGATTAGAAAATGGAACAAAATCTATGGAAAAAGTACATTGGTTTCATTGTGCTTCTTTGGGAGAGTTTGAACAAGCAAGACCATTGATAGAGAAAATTAAAAGTAATTCGCCTGAAGTTTCAATATTACTCACTTTTTTTTCGCCTTCGGGATATGAAATAAGAAAAAAATATCCATTTGCAGATTACGTTTGTTATTTACCAATAGATACACAAAAAAATGCCAAAAAATTTCTTTCTTCTGTAAAAATAGAAAAGGCATTTTTTGTTAAATACGAAGTGTGGCCCAATTTTTTTAATGAAATAAAAAAGAGTCAAATTCCTTTTTATTTAATTTCTGCAACCTTCCGTCCTAGTCAAATCTATTTTAAGAAAACAGGAAATTGGTTTCTTAATTTATTAAAATTACCTACCCAAATTTTTGTGCAAGATGAAGCTTCTTTTGAATTGTTGAAACAACACAAAATAGAATCTGTGGTGGCTGGAGATACTCGATATGATAAAGTGCTGGAAAATGCAAAGAAGGCTAAGTCAATTCCTTTAGTAGAGAAATTTACAAGTAGTAAATTTACGCTTTTAGCAGGTAGTTCTTGGGAGAAAGAAGAGAAGTTTATTTCTGAGTTTTTGAAAAGTAATCCCGATAGCTATCGGGAGAAGATAAAAGTAATTTTTGCTCCACACGACATTTCACCTTCTCATGTGAAAGGAATTTTCACAGAATTAGGTGAAGAAATAAAAGCCATAAAATTCTCAGAAATAACGAAAGATAAGGACTTAGAAAATTGGGATGTTTTGGTGATTGATAACATAGGAATGTTGTCTAATTTATATCAATATGCTTCGGTAGCTTTTGTGGGAGGAGGATTCACCAATGCTCTTCATAATATACTAGAGCCAGCCACATTTGGAATTCCAGTATTGTACGGAAACAATAATTTAAAATTCCCTGAAGCCAAAGAAATGGTGAAATTTGGTGGAGGAATAGAAGTTGAAAATCAAATGGATTTCAACCTACAATTAGCTCAATTAATTGCAGATAAAAAGGTTTTAGAGATGAAATCAAAATTGAATAAATCATTTGTAGAAGAGAGAATTGGAGCAACAGAATTGATATTCCATCAGACTTGCTAAAGTTAGATGTATTAATTTAGTGGTTTAGTTGTATAAAAATTAAAATTATTCCCTTTATAAATCAAGTAAACTTTGCTACTTTCACGTCTTATTATGCAGAAAAATCTATTCATGAAACATTTATTTTCGTTATCCATTGTGTTTTTGTTCGCTTTATCAAGTTACGCACAAACAGGTACAGTTAAGGGGTTTGTATACGATAAAGAGTCTGGAGAACCTATTATTTTCACCAATGTAATACTTAAAGGAACTTCCATTGGGATACAAACAGATGTGAATGGTTATTACAGTATAACCCAAATCACTCCAGGGAATTATGTGTTGTCAGTTTCTAATTTGACTTACGAAAAGTATGAGAAAGAGATTGAAATTAAAGCAAATAGAGTAATTACTAGAAATATTTATTTGAGCGAAGACATTAAAAAATTAGCAGAATTCGAGGTAAGTGCAGAAGCAGAAGAATCTAAAACGACAATAAAAATGTCGGTAACTAAAGCAACTGGAGAAGATATTAAATCTATTCCATCTATTGGAGGAGATGCAGATATTGCGACTTATTTTCAAACTGTACCAGGAGTTGTAACCACGGGAGATCAAGGTGGGCAAATGTATGTGCGTGGAGGTTCTCCAATTCAGAATAAAGTATTATTGGATGGAATGACAATTTATAACCCATTTCACTCTATTGGATTTTTCTCTGTATTTGAAACAGAAATTATTAGAAACGCAGATATTTATACTGGAGGTTTTAATGCGGAATACGGAGGTAGAATTTCTTCAATTATGGATATCACAACAAGAGATGGTAACCAAGGAGGCATAAAAGGAAGAGCATCTGTTTCGCCTTTTATGGCAAAATTATTACTAGAAGGGCCACTTAAAAAAAGAACAGAAGATAATGGAGGAAGTATTTCATATATCTTAACAGGAAAACATTCTTACTTGGATGAAAGTTCTAAAATACTGTATCCTTATATTGATACTACAGGAGAAGGATTACCATTTGGATTTACGGATTTATATGGTAAAATATCTTTTAAAGGAGAGAACGGTAGTAAATTCAACTTGTTTGGATTTAATTTTAAAGATCATGTAAATTATCAAGCAGTTTCGGATTTGAGTTGGAATTCTTACGGAGTAGGGTCTAATTTTTTATTAGTTCCAGGAACTTCAAAGGTTTTGATAGAAGGGAAATTGTCCTTGTCAGATTATAAGCTACAATTAATAGAGGAAAACGGACAAGAAAGAAGAAGTGGAATTAATAGTTTTAATTTTGGATTTGATTTCAAATATTTCATCAAAGAGAACGAGTTAAAGTACGGAATTGAAGTTTCAGGATTTAGTACAGATTTTAGTTATGTAAATTCTACAAACGCTACCATAGATCAAGAAGAGAACACAACAGAATTAGGAACGTATTTTTCTTATAGAATTGTAAAACCAAGGTTGGTAATTGAACCAAGTTTAAGAATGCAGTATTATGCAACACTTAAAACACTTTCTCCTGAACCAAGATTGGGATTGAAATATAACATAGACGAAAATTTTAGAGTGAAATTTGCTGCAGGTATCTACTCTCAAAACTTGATCAGTGCAAGTTCTGATAGAGATGTTGTAAACTTATTTTATGGTTTCCTTTCAGGGCCGGATAACTTACAAACGGAATTTACGGACGAAGAAGGGAACGTGAGAGATGTAACTCATTCATTACAGAAAGCAAATCACTTGATTGCAGGATTTGAATATGATGTAAGCAAAACAATTAATGTAAATGTAGAAGGATATTACAAGAGATTTACTCAGCTTACTAATATCAATAGAAACAAAATTTTTAACGAAGACAGTGAAATTGATGCACCTGAAATTCTTAAAAAAGATTACATAGTTGAAACAGGAGATGCATTTGGTGTAGACTTTGTTGCAAAATACTCGGGTAAGAAAGTGTATTTGTATGCTGTATATTCATTGGGTAAAGTAACGAGATGGGATGGTGTAAGAACTTATGCTCCCGTTTTTGACAGAAGACATTCTGTTAACTTAATAGGAACATACAAGTTTGGTAAAGACCTAGATTGGCAGTTGAATGCAAGATGGAACTTTGGGTCTGGATTACCATTTACTCAAACTCAAGGATACTACCAAAATATTACATTTGAAGATGGATCTGGAACAGACATTACTCAGGCTAATGCAGATGAACTTACGGCTGTATATGCAGGACTTAATGAAGGAAGGTTACCAACTTACCACAGATTTGATGTAAACCTGAAAAAAATCATTGAATTCAAGAAAGCTACAATGGAACTTAACTTTGGAATTACAAATGTGTATAACAGAGAAAACATTTTCTATGTAGATAGAATTTCTGCTGAAAAAGTATACCAGTTGCCAATACTACCAAGTTTTGGAATGGCATTTGCTTTTTAAAAAAAAAGGAATTAGAAAACGATTATTTTTAGCCTGAGTTAATCTGCCAAATTCAAGAAGATTTCTCCAAAATCTTCCCAGAAATCATGGGCTGATACAATGTTTTTTTCCATAAATTGAAAGATTTCTTGCCAATTGTTTTTGTTGAATACAGAGACGTTTGGTAGCTCTACGTATATTCTAGATAATTCTCCAAATTGATTGGCGTAAAGAGGCTCCCAGGTTAACTCATGCTCAAAACTATCCGTTATTACAGCTTTTAGCTCTAAAAACTGCTCATAAAATATTGCACGCATTCCTTCATCCTTGTGCTGAATGTCAAAAGAGAAAAAAGCCTTCTTTTTATCTACATCTAATCTTAGGTAAATGTCCTTGCATTTTGTGTTATAATTTACCCATCTTATTTTGTTGTGGTATACTTTGTTGTACTTTTTCATATACACACCAAAGGTTGTCCAAAACTCTTTTCTCAATGATTTTGATTCTTCTTTTGAATACATAGGATAAATTTCTTTTTGTAAAGAAACTAAAATTTTATCAAATCATAAGAAATGTTAAAACGGATAACTCAATCAAATAGCCTTCTGACTCAATAGTTTTGTCTTTTTACAAAAATTAGATAACGTTTTATTAACAATTCCGTATATTATTTTAGAATAAATCACTAAAAAACAACTTGCTATGAAACTCAATACACTGATTATAGATGACGAGCCAAATGCTAGGGAGAATTTACAGATTTTAATAAAAGAGTACTGTCCCAATCTTAATGTAATAGGATTAGCAAGTAGTGTTAGTCAGGCGAAAGTGCTAATAAAGCAATTTAGTCCAGACTTGGTTTTTTTAGATATCGCCATGCCAGGAGGAGATGGTTTTTCTCTTTTGAACAGTTATGAAGACAGAGATTTTTCTGTGGTGTTTACTACTGCTCATTCGGAGCATGCACTTAAAGCTTACAAAGCAGATGCGATAGATTATATTCAGAAACCAATTGATATTTGTGATTTGCAAAAAGCATCTAACAAAGCAATGAAATATTCTAGTTATTCACTTAGTGAGGATGAGGATAACCAAGTGACAACAGAAGATGAAATAGAAAAAATCTCTATCCCAACAAGGAGTGGATTTATTTTTATTGAAAACAAAAATATTATCTATTTTAAAGCGAGCGAAAACTATACAGAAATTTACCTAGACAATGGGAAGAAAATAATTAGTAGTAAGACGATAAAGCGCTATGAAGAAAAAGTGAATCCACATATTTTTTCAAGAATACATAAGTCATATATTATAAATAAGCACAATCACTTATCAGAATTGTCTCGTCAAATGGGAAATTTTGCAGTAATGAGTAATGGAGATAATATTCCAATAGCTCGTAGAAGACTGTCTGGATTTATGAAGGAAATTAATTAGAAATGTTATTTTTTATTTAACAGAAAGGCATAGTTGGCTTTTTTACTTATATTTAGAGGTAAAATTTTAAATAAAAAGAATTATGAGTTTAGAGGATATTAAAAGGAAAGCAGAAGAAGTCGCAAGAAATGCAAAAGCAGAATTGGCCAATGCAAAATCTGACGTAGATGCTCAAGTAAATGAAGCTTATGGTTTTTTAAAAGAAGGAGGAGTGGATACAGATTCAATTAATATAAACTTCGAGAACAATACATTTCAATTGTCAGGAACAGTAGAGTCTGGTAAAGATATGGAGTTGCTTCATAGTGTGGTTACAAACTCTGGTTCATCTAGTGCTATTGTAAATAATGTAGAGTTAGAAGATTTTACACCAAAGAACATTTTGATGACAGTAAAAACAAGAGGAAGTAATTTGAATGTGAGAGCAGGAGCAGGAACCGACAATGAGATTGTAGGGAAGTTTGCAAATGGATCTCAGGTAAGTTTAGTTAAGAAAATTCAAGAAGACTGGTACTTAGTAAGAAATAATGAGGTGGAAGGTTATTGCCACACCAATTTCTTGACGGTATAATTTATTAATATTTTAAGGGGATAAAAAAGAGCAGTAAATTTACTGCTCTTTTTTTGTGAGTATTAGTTTGTGAGAATCAGTATAGTTTAATTCATTGTTGTCTAGTTTCCATTGAATTACTTCAAGAATTTCTTTTTCGTCAAAACCAGTAATCTTATTTGCCAGTTGTTTTAAATCAAACTCGTTTTCATTAACAATGGATTCAATCAAACTATTGATTTTATCAAAAATAGAAACAGTTAATTGTTTTTGGTTGTTTTTTATACACACATCACAAATACCACAATTCTTAAATTCTGTTTCATCAAAATAACTAAGCAATAATTTACTTCTGCAAATGTGTTTGGATTCGCATAGCTTTATCATAAAATCCAATTGCTCTTTCTTTATTTTTTTTCTGTCAAGGTAAATTTCTCTTGGCAATGAAATTCTGTCTTCATGCACTCTATCTTGCGAATAACTAAGAAGAGGTACATCAGATGCAGGTTGATAATCAAGAATAGAAATTTCAGTTAAGTATACCAGAGCTTTTACCATTTCTGTTTCGCTAATTTTAAGAGCATTGGAAAGAGTATAAGGCGAAATCTTTACATAATTATCAAAAATACCTTCGTTACTCCTCAGTAATAAAGCGATTATTGGGTCGTATTTTCTGTTCTGAACCTGAAACGTGTATAAGTTACTGTTGGATACAACAACTTTCACTCTTGGAGGACGATATATTGCTTCGGAAAGTGTAACGTAACCTGCCAAAATTAATATAGAAATACAATGATGGGCAACAATTGGTTGTAAGTTGAATCGGTTGCAAAAATCGGCTAAGTCAAATTCATAGTTATTAAACTCACCACCGCCAATTGCTAGTTGGTAATAGTTTCCTAGGCAATTATACACTTTTTTTATTTCAGATTTTTCTGGAAATTCAAGTTCGTGAAATTTCTCGAGCATTAACTTGTCACTAGCTTTGTAAAGCAAAACGGCAAATGATTTTTTGCCATCACGTCCTGCTCTTCCTGCTTCTTGAAAATAAGCTTCTGGAGATGCAGGTAATTCAAAATGGACAACAACTCTCACGTCAGGTTTGTCTATTCCCATCCCAAATGCATTGGTAGAAACAATGACTTGTGTCTTATTTTCTATCCAGTTTTTTTGTTTTTGATCTCTCAATTGTTGAGCCAATCCTCCGTGATAAAAATCTGCTTTTATTCCATTTCTGTTTAGCAAATCCGAAACCATTTTGGTTTTTTTACGGGTATTTACATACACAATTCCACAGCTATTTGCTTTACGCAAAATCTTAAGTAAGCGTTCTTCTTTGTTTTCTTCTTCAAGTATTAAGTAACCCAAATTATCTCTTTCAAAACTTTTTTTGAAGACAAACTCAGGTTCAATATGCACAGTTTCGCACACATCCTTTATTACTCGGTTATTGGCCGTAGCGGTAACCGCAAGTAGTGGAGTCTCTTTTGGCAGTAACTCCATTATTTCATTTATTTTCTTAAATGCAGGTCTAAAATCATGACCCCATTGCGAAATACAATGCGCTTCATCTACCGCAATCAAGTTTACCTTCATCTTTTGCAATCGAGCTCTAAAAATCTCGGTTTGCATTCTTTCTGGCGAAACATATAAAAATTTAATGTCTCCGTAAACACAATTGTCTAAGGCAATGTCAATTTCTCTCTTGTTCATTCCCGAGAATATTGCAATTGCTTTTATTCCTCTCGATTTCAAATTCTCTACTTGATCTTTCATAAGAGCAATAAGCGGAGAAACAACTATGCAAATTCCTTCGTTTACCATTCCGGGGACTTGGTAACAAATGGATTTTCCTCCTCCTGTTGGGAGCAGAGCCAAGGTATTATTTTTTGCCAATACGGAGTCTATTATCGCTTCTTGCGAATCGCGAAAAGAGTCGTAACCCCAGTATTTTTTTAATATTTCTTGCTTTGTTTTCATTTGCGATATAAAAATACAAAAAGCGAGTTGGTTTTTATTCTTTTCGTGAGATATCATTCTTATATTTGACTATTCAAAACAAAAACTATGTTAACAATAGATCCAAAAGAAATTCCTGTACCAAAATTGCATCACTATTTATTGGGAGCGGTTGGTCCAAGACCCATTGCATTTGCCAGTACAATAGACAAAGATGGGAATAGAAATTTAGCACCTTTTAGTTTTTTTAATGTGTTTAGTGCAAATCCTCCAATCATGGTGTTTTCGCCAGCAAGAAGTGGAAGAACAAACACAACAAAAAACACCTTTGATAATGTAAAAGAAGTGCCAGAAGTGGTAATCAACATTGTAAATTATAGTATTGTGGAGCAAATGTCTTTGGCTAGCTCACCTTTTGAAGCAGGAGTAGATGAATTTGTAAAATCCGGATTAACTCCAATCGCATCTGACACGATAAAGCCATTTAGAGTAAAAGAATCACCCGTTCAGTTTGAGTGTAAAGTAAATGAAGTGGTAGAGCTAGGGCACGAAGGTGGAGCAGGGAATTTGGTGATTTGTGAAGTGACAAAAATTCATATAAACGAAGAAGTACTAGATGAAAATGGAGCAATAGATCAACACAAAATAGATTTAGTTTCTCGTATGGGAGGAAATTGGTATTGCAGAGCAAACAGTGAATCCATGTTTGAGATTAAAAAACCAATAATGACGGTAGGAATAGGTTTTGATGCAATTCCAGAAGATATTCGTAACAGTAAAATTTTATCAGGAAATGATTTAGGGAAATTAGGAGGAATAGAGGAATTGCCAAATGAAACAGATGTAAACGACCATAAATTGATTGAGCTTAGCGAGTTGTTTGTAGACTTGGAAGACGAGCAAGAGAAGTTGGAGCAAGAACTTCACAAAAGAGCTAAACAAGAACTGAAAGAAGATAAATTAAAAGATGCTTGGATGACTTTGTTGGCTTTTAATGAATAGAGCTAAAAAAAATGGGGAGCTTGAAAGGGTTTTGAATAAAAAATTGAAAAGAAGTTAATAAACTATTCAAAAATCCATAGCGATAACCAAATGAAAATAGATACCTTTGTAAACTTAAATAATATAAAAAATAAGAATGGAATTAGCAGGAAAAGTAAAAGTGATATTTGACAAACAAACGTTTGGAAGTGGATTTGAAAAGAGAGAAATAGTTGTTACAACTGCAGAGCAATATCCTCAGGATATTAAATTTGAAGTGTATAAAGAGAAATGTGATATGTTGAGTAATTTCTCAGTGAACGAAGATGTAACAGTACATTTTAACTTAAGAGGAAACGAATATAACGGAAAGTATTTCGTAAACCTTAATGCATGGAAAATTGACAAAGGACAAGCGGGAGGAGCTCCAGCAGGAGAAAATGTAGTGCCAAATAATGCAGCACCATTACCAACTTCAGAATCTCCATTTGATTCAGGAAGCTCAGAAGATGATGATTTACCTTTTTAATTGAGGAAATAAATTACTAAAAAGAAACCTTGCAAGATTTTAATTTTGCAAGGTTTTTTTTGTGCCTTATCTTTTGGTGTGGTTATTTAATTATTATGAACAAAACTGTATCTTTGCAACCAAATGAAATTCTAAATAAAGTGGAAAAAATAATTTCGGGAATACAACAGATGGGAATAGGAGTTCCTAATGTTGAAAAAATATTCAAATGGTATAGAGAAATGTTCGGGATGGACATTAAAGTTTTTGAAGAAGCTGCAGAAGCTCCTTTGATGATTGACTATACGGGAAACAAAGTACAAAGCAGAACTGCTACCTTGGCCTTGAGCTTAGAAAGTGGTGGTGGATTTGAGATATGGCAATACACAAGTAGAAATACTGAAAAGGCTGCATTTGATATTCAATTGGGTGATTTGGGGATTTATAGTTGTAAAATTAAATCGAGAGATGTGAAAGCAACTTTCAATTTTTTGACGAAAAAAGGAGTTGATATCTTAGGAGATATTACTAAGAACCCTGCAGGGGAAGATAACTTTTTTGTAAAAGATCCTAACGGAAATATTTTCAATATTGTAGAAGGAAAAGGATTTTTTGTAGATACTAAGCATCCAGCAAAAACTGGAGGTGTAGCAGGAGCAATTTTGGGAGTTTCTGATATGGAAGCTTCTATAAAATTATACAAAGATGTATTGGGTTATGATACAGTAGATTTTGATGTTACAGGAGAGTTTAGCTGTTTTAAAGGATTACCTTCTGGAGATAAATCTTTTAGAAGAGTACAGTTATCTCATAAAAAAGAAAAAGTGGGAGCTTTCGCAAAATTATTGGGACCAACTACTATAGAGTTGGTACAAGAAATTGGAGGAAACCCTAGAAAAATATTTGAAAACAGATTTTGGGGAGATTGGGGGTTCATTCATCTTTGTTTTGATGTACAAAGAATGGATTTATTGAAAAAGGACTGTGAAGCAGCTGGTTTTCCATTTACTGTAGATAGTGCCAATTCATTTGATATGGGTGAGGCAGCAGGAAGATTTTCATACATTGAAGATCCAGATGGAGCATTAATTGAGTTTGTAGAAACACACAAGGTTCCTTTGATGAAAAAAATTGGGTGGTACATCAATCTTAAAAAGAGAAACCCAGAGAAAAATTTGCCAACATGGATGTTGAAGGCAATGAGAATGAGTAGAGTAAAATAAAACCTCGGGAGGTATAATCTCAGAGTGATTTTTTAAATATTAAAAAGACAAAAATGTCAGAAAAAGTAAGAGTAAGATTTGCACCAAGTCCAACAGGACCATTACATATTGGAGGAGTGAGAACAGCATTGTTCAATTATTTATTTGCAAAAAAACACGGAGGTGATTTTATCCTAAGAATAGAGGATACGGATCAAAAAAGATTTGTAGAAGGAGCAGAAGAATATGTGATAAACGCATTGAAATGGGCAGGTATCCCCCAAAACGAAGGACAAGGAGTAGGAGGAGAATACGGGCCTTATAAGCAAAGTGAAAGAATGCATTTGTACAAAGAATATGCAGATTTCTTGTTGGATAACGACAAGGCTTATTACGCTTTTGATTCTTCTGAAGAATTGACAGAAGCAAGAGAGAGAAGCCAAAAAGAAGGTAAAACTTTTGCGTATGACGCAATTACTCGTCAGTATTTAAAAAACTCAACTAGCCTTTCGGCAGATGAAGTAACGCAAAGAATAGAAAGTGGAGAGCCTTACGTGATTAGAATGAAATTGCCTAGAAATGAAGAGGTGAGATTTCATGATGAGATTAGAGGGTGGGTAGTAGTAAATACTGCTAATATGGACGACAAGGTTTTGTATAAATCTGATGGACTACCAACTTACCATTTAGCAAATATTGTAGATGATCACTTGATGAAAATTACTCACGTAATTAGAGGGGAAGAGTGGTTGCCGTCTGCACCTTTACACGTATTATTATACAAATACTTAGGATGGGAAGATTCTATGCCAAAATTTGCTCATTTACCATTGATTTTGAAACCAGATGGAAAAGGGAAATTAAGTAAAAGAGATGGAGTAAAAGGAGGATTTCCTGTATTCCCATTAGAGTGGAAAGACCCTGCAAGTGGAGAAATTTCTGCAGGATATAGAGAAGATGGATACTTTAAAGATGCATTTGTAAATATGTTGGCGTTTTTGGGATGGAACCCAGGAACAGAGCAAGAGATTTTCAATTTAGATGAATTGGCAGAAGCATTTTCATTGGAGAGAGTGGGTAAATCTGGAGCAAAGTTTGATCCAGTAAAAACGAAATGGTTTAACGAGCAATATTTAAAAAAGAAATCAAACGAAGAATTAGCCTCTTTGCTAAAACCTTTGATTTCTTTTGAAGTATCTGATGACTATTTAGCAAAAGTATCTGAGTTGCTTAAAGAAAGAGCTGTATTTGTAAAAGATATGACAGAAGATGATTTCTATTTTGTAGCACCCACAGAATTTGATGAAAAGACAATCAAGAAAAAATGGAAAGAGAATACTCCTTCTATTATAGAGGCAATGATTACGAAATTTGAAGAGATTGAAGACTTTTCTGCTGAGAATGTAGAGATAGCATTTAAGAGCTACTTATCCGATAATGAAATTGGAATGGGAGCTGTACTGCCTAATTTTAGGGTGTTGGTGACTGGTAAAGGAATGGGGCCATCTATGTTCCAAATCTCAGCTATACTTGGGAAAGAAGAGACTCTATCTCGTTTGAAAGCAGGGCTTTTGAAGTTTAGCTAGTAGGAACTTTGTCAAGTGTTAAAATTTGATAACTTTTAATTAACAGTAACAACATATTCACTTTTTTGACGTAAATTAGTATGTAAACTAATAAAAGAAAAAGAGTATGTTAGAATTAAGTAAGACTATTCTCAGTAAAATAAGTTTCGACAAGTATCTATTTAAAAAGGAACTGAAAAAAGCTAGAAAGTGGGTGAAGCCTAAGGAGGCTTTGGTATTAAAAGTATGGTGCCTTGCACAGTTTGGTCACCTTTATAAAGATGTAATTTTAGAAGTATTTGACGCAAGTTAAATCCATAAAAAAAACCGATAAGCTAAACTTATCGGTTTTTTTATGTCTTGTATTTTTGTGAATTTAATTCACAATTAGTTTGCTCATTTTTCTTGTTCCGTTCACGTCAATGTTTACAAAATAAATTCCTTTGCTTAGGTTATTCTTGTTAATTGTAAAGTTTGTGTTTCCTTGCGATACAGATTGATTAGACACTACTTGTTGTACTATCTCACCAATTGCGTTCATTACATAGATAGAAACCTCCGAATCTTTTGTTACGTCCAATTCTACAGTAGCTTTATCTGTCATAGGATTTGGAAAAATGTTAACAGAATTTAAGGTATTTAATTCCTCCACACCAACTACATTATTAATATTAATATCATCAATATAGAAGTTGTTACCATTTCCATTGTTTACTCTAATTTTAAATCTAAAGTTAGATGCGAAAAATGCATTACTAATTGTAATCGTTTGTGATCCCCAGTCAGAGCTTGAAGGTACAAATTCTGAGTTGGTTGCTGCTGCAGTAGTATTTAGACCTCTAGATATGACCCAGTTTTCACCACAGTCGTTTGAGATTAAAAATTGAACAGATTCTCCAGATGAAGCAGGCTTTCTCGCGTATGCATATCTAAAAGAAATATTTACTGAGCTGTTGGCAGTTAAGTTAAGTGAGTTACTAATGATTTCTGCATTTTGTCCTTCACTCATTACAAAGTTTCTGATTAAAGCACTATTACTACCGCTATAACTTGCGCTACTCAAAGAAATGTTAGCATCATCATCTGCTACAGTTTCCCATTCTAATTTAAATGCAGATTCAGAAGTTTCGAAACCTTCAGAAATAGGAAGTGGAGCTCCCCATGAAGGAAGTACATTCATATATAAATTCTTTGTTACAGTTTGAGATCCGTTTGCATTAGAAACAGTAAGTGTAACATTATGCCTTCCTGGATAAGAATATGTTACTACAGGGTTTTGGTCTGTAGAGGTAGATGGGTTACCAGAATCAAAAGTCCAACTCCAACTTGTAGGGTTGTGAAAAGAATTATCATAAAACTGAACAGGTACATCTTGACATACTGTGCTGTTTTCTGCTTTGAAATCTGCTTCGCAAATGATATCAGTAAAGATACCTGTTGCAGTTTGGTTAGTAGCAGTAATTAGGTTGCTTCTTCCTCCAATAGAAGAAGTGATTGCAGCTCTCATTCTAGTTTTTTGACCTTCAGTAAACATTTTAGAACAATAAGAATATTCCATTATGTTTTCTACGTTATCTAAATTACCACAAGTTACACCTGCAGTGTTACAAGATTGCCATCCAATTGTGTTAGGAGTATCAGCTACACCATCATCATCAGAACAGTTTGACGCTAACCCTGGAGAGTTAGAATTACCCCACAAGTGAGGAAGATTAAGCCAGTGGCCTGCTTCGTGTGCAATAGTTGTATTAAATCCAGTTTGAGAAGAAGTACCAATTGTACCCACATAATCATGTAGTACATGTATTCCATTTCTCATATCGGCATAGTAAGGAGCACCAGGCCTGTAAGTATAACCAGCAGCTCCACCAATATCTTTAGATATAAATATATTCATGTATTTATTTCCAGGAAAATCTCCGTGCTCAGCTTTTACAGCATCTGCAGCACTGTTTCCTCCTGTATTTGTGGTAGATGAAAAAGTTCTTGTGATTCCACTAAAACACGTTCCATCTTCTTTCTTTTGAGCTAATCTAAACTCAATTTCAATGTCGGCAGAAATTCCTGAAAATGCAGGGTTAACTGAACTTACATTCGTATTAAGCTTTCTGTATATATCATTCAAGTCTTGCAAGTCGCTTTTAATTTGCTCGTCTGATATGTTTTCTACTCCACCTTCGTGAATTACGTGATAAACAACAGGAATATAATAGATAGTTCCAGCTCTGCTTGTTGCAGAGTTCTTGTAGTTTTCTAAATGTTGATCTTGAACTGCATCTATAGAGTCTACTAGATTCTTGAATGCTACATCTGTTTTTACTCGGCTAAAAACCTCTTCATTGTGTGAACAAAAGTTATTTCTGCTTACTTGTGCAAAAAATGACGTAGAAGATGCCAATAAAACTAAGATTGTTTTGATTGTTAACTTGTTTATTTTCATAATAGTATTGTGAGGCATGATAGTAAATGCCCCGTGTTAAGAACGTAAATGTAAGTAAATAATTACAAAAGAGCCACTCAAATATTTTGTATATAATATACAATTCTAAACTTTTTTTTAATGATATTAAAAATCAAATAAAAAAATAAAGGACACTTTGTCAATAAATATGTACATTTGCAGTTCGAAAAACATTACGAAATAAGTTATGGCAAAAAAAAATCAAACAGTAGAAGACAAATTAAGATCAATTTACACGCTACAATTAATAGACTCTAACATAGACAAAATAAGAACCTTAAGAGGTGAATTGCCGTTAGAAGTTGAAGATTTGGAAGCAGAAATTGAAGGCTTAACTGCTCGTAAAGAGAAAATTGATACTGAATTAGAAGGACTTGAAACTAGTATTTCTGATAGAAAGAATATGATGGCTGAAGCTAAGAATACTATTTTAAAGTATAAAGAGCAGCAGGGAAATGTTAAAAACAACAGAGAATTTGATTCTTTATCTAAAGAAATTGAATTTCAAGAATTGGAAATTCAATTATCAGAAAAAAAGATAAAAGAATTTAAATTTAAGATTGAAAGTAAAAAAGAAGTGTTGGTTGTTGCTGCTGAAAAGTTGCAAGAAAAACAAGATTCTTTGGATCAAAAGAAAAAGGAGTTGGATGAAATTGTTTCTGAAACTGAAAGTGAAGAAGCTATTTTGGCAGAAAAATCTGAGAAAGAAGCAAAAAAAGTAGATGAAAGACTTTTAAGAGCTTACAGAAGAATTAGAGGAGGAGCTAAAAATGGACTTGCAGTTGTGCCAGTAGAAAGAGGTGCGTCTGGAGGATCATTCATTAGTATACCACCACAAAGGCAAATAGAAATTGCTGCTCGTAAGAAAATCATTTATGATGAGCACAGTGGAAGAATCTTAATTGATTCTGAATTGGCTGAAGAATTAAACCAAGATGTTGAAAAAATGGTAACTAAATTATTGAAGAAATAATTTAACCTTAATTTTTTTTAATAAGTATTAGGCTAACTTTTTCATTAAGGTTAGCCTTTTTTAGTAATTTTATAAAAAAAAATAGTTTGGGAGAGAAAGCAGCAAAATTCATTTTAAGTTTCAGAATACCAATACTGATTGTATTGGCAGTTATAACATCATTTTTTGGGTATTACGCTACCACAGTAGAGCTTGATTATGAGATGCCACAATTGTTGCCTCAAGATCACGAAGACAATATCGCCTACAGAGAGTTTAAGGAAATGTTTGGTAATGACGGATTCAATATTCTGATAGGAGTAAAGGATAAAGATTTCTACTCGGTCGATAAATTTAACAAATGGAAAGAATTAGGAAATGAGTTTTCTAAAATTCAAGGAATTGATTCTTCTTTTTCTGAAGCTAATTTTTATACTATAGAAAAACCAGATAGCACAAAGCCTTTTTCAATAGTAGCTATATCTCCTAATTATGTTTCTAGAGTTTCTGAACTAGATTCCATAAAGAATAAAATAAGAAGTCTTCCTTTTTATAAAGGAACCGTTTATAATGACAGTAAGGATTTTCATGCCATGCTTTTGATGGTAAATCCTAAGTTTTTTAACTCTAAAGAAAGAGGGAAATTTGTAACAGAAATTACGGAGATAGGCGAAAAGTATGAACAGTACTTTGAAGGAGAGCTGTACTTTACGGGGCTGCCGTTTATTAGGGCAAATAATATGCTTAAGATAAGCTCAGAGCTTACTAAGTTTATGACTTTGTCTCTTCTTACAACTATTTTGGTTTTGTTTTTCTTTTTCCGATCTGTGAGAGTAGTAGGAATTTCTATACTCATAGTATTAATTGGTGTAGTGTGGACAATGGGTATAGTGGGGATATTTGAATATAAGTTAACTATCATAATGGGATTATTGCCGCCACTTATTATTGTTATCGGAATACCAAACTGTGTCTATTTAGTAAATAAATATCAGCAATTATATTTAGAGTCTAACGACAAGCAATACGCCTTGAGGAATGTAATTACTAAAATTGGTCACATTACTTTTCTTACCAATGTAACAACAGCATTTGGATTTGGTACATTCATCTTTACAAATAGCCAATTATTGTATGAGTTTGGTTCTGTAGCATTTTTTAGTATCATTCTGCTGTTTTTACTAACTACCTTATTAATTCCAATCATGTTCAGTTTCTTCAATCCGCCAAAAGAAAGGCATATGAAGCATTTGGAGAAAAACTGGATAGGAAGATTGCTTACAATACTTAGACACACGGTTCGTCACAAGAAAAAACTTGTTTTTGGTTTAGCTATTTCTTTAATTCTTATTTGTTTATACGGAATTACTTTCCTTAAACCTTCGGGAAAAATGGTAGATGATTTACCAAATGGAGATAAAGTGAAAACCGACTTAATCGTGTTTCAGGAAAACCTTGCTGGAACAATGCCTTTTGAAGTTGTACTAGACGTAAAGGACAAAAAAAATAGACTAAGGAAAAGTGTACTTGTTAAAATAGACAGTGTTCAGAAATACCTTGAGTCTTTTGATGAAATATCTAGAACTACCTCATTGGTAGATGCTTTGAAATTTGTAAATCAATCAGTAATTTTTAATGGCGCACCTAGCGATTATCAAATTCCAGAAACCAAATACCTAAGGCAAATTGGAAAAAGAATAGATAAGGATACAATTAAAACTGTAGGGATTTCTATCAATATGTTTATGGATTCTAGTGGAACTCGTACTCGTATTACTTCTCAAATAGAAGATGTAGGTATTGATAGGTTGGATAGTATAATAAATACAGTGATACCTAAAATAGACGAAATTCTTAACCCAGATAAAATTGCTATTACATCTTACTTGAATAAAATAAAAGAGGGAGATAGCGAAGCTAAAATAGCTTTTATGGATTCGTTAATTTATCAATTTCCTTATATAGAATATTCATATTTGGCTTTATTGAAAGATGAAAATCCTGAAGTTTACGAGAAATATGACGCTAATGGGTTAGACTTTGGTGCCATTGTATCGTCTGATTTTGAAAACTTAGAGAAAGCGGCAGATAATACTTTTGTAGGAAATAGAGTTACAGGATTTATTGTACCTTTTGCTAAAGGTACAAAGTATTTAATAATCAATCTTTTAATAAGTTTGTTGCTGGCAATTATTGGTATTTCTATTTTAATGGCATTTTTATTTAAGTCATTCTGGATTGTACTAATATCTGTTATTACTAACATTATTCCATTGCTGTTTACTGCAGGATTAATGGGATATTTTGGTGTAGATTTAAAACCATCTACTATATTAGTCTTTAGTATCTCATTGGGGATATCAGTAGATGATGCAATACACTTTTTGGCAAAGTTCAAACAAGAATTAAAACTGAATAACAATGACATAAGTAGGTCAGTTTATGCAGCCTTAAGAGAAACAGGAGTAAGTATGTTCTATACTTCAATCATCTTATTCTTTGGTTTCTCGATATTCATGGCATCTAGTTATGGAGGAACTCAAGCATTGGGTATTTTGGTTTCCATTACGTTATTAGTAGCAATGCTTTGTAACCTTGTTTTATTGCCTTCATTACTTTTAAGATTTAAGAAACTTATAGAAAGATAAGATGATAAAAAGATTTGCTCTATCCGTATCAAGTGGCTTAATTTTAGGATTAAGTTGGGTAGAAATTTCTGGATTTTTCCCACTTATTTTTATAGCCCTAATTCCCTTTCTTATTTTGGAAGATGAGGTTTTTACAAAGAAATTAAATAGTTCTAAAGTATATGTCCATTCCTTTGTCATATTTGCAATATTCAATTTGGTAACCTCATGGTGGATTTATCATGCCTCACCAGAAGGATTAGTAATGGCGGTAATCTTTGGTTCAATGTTGGTTGCTTTTCCGTTTTGGTTTTTTCATCTCACAAGAAGATTTGTAGGAAACAAAGAAGGTTATATTGCTTTTGTAATCAATATATTGGCTTTTGAATGGATAGATTACAGATGGCCACTTTCACACCCTTGGCTTCCTTTTGGGAATGTATTTGCAAGTAATACAGATGTAGTTCAATGGTATGAATATACCGGGATAGAAGGAGGGACATTATGGGTGTTATTGGTAAATTTGGTACTGTTTTTTGGTTACAAACAATGGAAAAGTGGACTTAAGATAACCCAATTAAAATCTTATTTAATAGGTGTAGTTTTATTGATTATTGTTCCGCTAACTTTTTCTTTTATAATAAAATCAAGAGTAAATCTTGGAGAAGGTAACCCTACCGTATCTATAGTTTTATCTCAACCTAATATAGATCCTTACAAAAAGTTTAATGGAGGCCAGACTGGATTGGATCAAGTTAGAAATATGCTTAATGTGACGAAAAACTCCATTTCGCAACAAACAGAATTGGTGATTACACCCGAAACTGCTATTCCTTTTTCGTTAGAAGAAAGTATGATACAGTATTCTGATGAAATTAGAATTACTAAAAAATTCTTAAGCAAGTTTCCGCATACAAAAATCTTATCAGGTTCTTCTACTCATGCTTTTTTTGATGAGAAGAATTCGGAAGCATCTAGAGAGATGAAAAATGGAAGTGGATTTTGGGAAGCCTACAATTCTGCTTTATTAATCGACTCTTCTGATAAGATTGATATCTACCATAAAAATAAATTAGTTTTAGGGGTAGAGACGTTACCTTTCAAGTTTATCACGAAACCACTAGAGTCATTATTTGACCTAGGAGGAACAAGTGGTTCATTAGGAGTTTCAAGTGAGCCTAAGAGCTTTAAAGTTGGGAAAGCAAACATTGCCCCAACCATCTGTTACGAATCAATATATGGAGAATATACAAGTGAGTTTTGTAGAAATGGTGCCAATGTAATTGCCATTATTACCAATGACGCTTGGTGGTATGATACGCCAGGTTATAAGCAGCTGTTGGCTTACGGTAAGCTAAGAGCAATAGAAAATAGAAAGTGGATTGCAAGATCTGCCAATACAGGAATTTCTTGTTTTATTAATCCTGCTGGAGATGTTGTAAAAAAGACAAATTGGGAAGAAGCAACTTCTATTTCTATGGATGTCCCAATTATTGATGGAGTAACTTTTTATGCTCAATACGGAGACTTTATAAGTAGGATAAGCTTTTTTATTGCTACTTTTTTGTTGTTGTTGACAGGTGTTAGAAAATTTAAAAAGAAAACTAATTAATTTCTTTTTTTAGGGTTTTAATATCTTCTATTAATTGATTCACAGAAGATAGGTTTAATCCGTTATATATTCCTCTTATGTGTTTGTTCTTGTCTATTAGAACAAAGTTTTCTGTATGAAGAAAGTCATCTACATTTAATCCAACTCCCATATCTTCTTCTACAAAATAACTATTTCTACCTAAGTCATAAATTTCTTTTCTTTCTCCTGTAACCAAGTGCCATTTATTCGAGTCTACACTGTACAAATCGGCATAGTTTTTTAGCACAGGCACAGAGTCTTTATGAGGAGTAACAGAGTGAGAAATCAATAGAATTTCCTCATCTTTTTCAAAAGCTTTTTGAATCAAACTCATATTTGTTGTCATCTTTGGGCAAATCCCAGAACATTCTGTAAAGAAGAAATCTGCTACATATATTTTATTGTCAAAACTATGGTTTGTAATTTTTTTTCCGTTTTGATTTGTTAAACTAAAATCTGGAATTGAATGAAAATTACTAGAAAGTTCACTGGTACTTTTCCAAATAGGAGTGAAACTAGCTTCTTGGTAGAAAGGAAGAGAATCTACTCGACTTTTGTTCTCAGTTGCACAAGAGGAAAACAAACTGATTCCAATTGAGATTAGAGTTATTTTAATTATCGTTTTTAACATCTTCTTCTTGTAATTTAAAACATAGTTTGGATCTTTTTAATCCAAAAATACGTCCGTTTTTAGCTTCGTAATTATTGTAAATTTTACCGTTTTCTCGCCAAGCTCTTTGTAGCCCAACTTCTTTTCCGTTTTCAATATTCATTTCTTTGAAAATCTTACCGCTTTTGTACCATTGTTTTTGTACTCCGTGAACTTTTCCATTTTTATAAGTCGCCTCTGTTCTTAGAATTCCGTTTTTCCACCAAGTTTTAGAAACACCATTCTGCTTGCCATCCAAATAGTGGGTAATGTAACTCATACGGCCATTATAAAACCATTTTTTAGTTTCATATTGTTTACGGCCATCAATATACATTATGGTTTCGGCCAAAATTCCGTTTCCATATTTCAATACAGATATTCCGGAAAAAGGAATTTTATTATGGTATACAATTCCTTTGTCTTTGTCTAAGTAAAGTTCTTTTTTAGAAACTTTATTAGAAAGAATAGAAGTTTTTAGGTCACTTTTTTCATTACTACTTCCTTCCATACAGGAAGAAAATAGCAATAAAAAGAGTAAAGTTATATTAGTTAATCGCATTAGGAGTTCCTTGATAATCACCTGGGAATAAAATATAGTATTGGTTTATGTACAATGTGTTTTGAATATGATAATGATATTCAGAACTGGTTGTATGCTGTGTTGTACTTGTATGTCCTCCAGAAACATCCAAATCTGTTGGGTAAGTTCCTGTTGAGTTGCATTTCCTTCCGTATAAAAAGAATCCATCAGATATAATTCCAATTAAATTTTCGTCATCATTAGACCAAGCATGTGGCTCTAGGTGATAGTGGTAACTTTGCGGTCCTGTGTGTGCACCAGAATAATCTAAAGATCCTGCAGCAGCACTTAGTGCAATACCAGCACCTTCTTCATCATTATATATAGTAGATCCACTTATGGCTAATCCTATAGGCCCTAATCCGGTTGTGCTAGAAGTTGTAGCTTTTTCTGGTGAACAAGGAACTCTTAAGGTGTAAGATCCCGAAAAATCATCAATGTTTCCTGGGGCCATATCTGCATTAGTAGTTACTGTAGCGGCAACCCATAGAGGATGGTTGGATGAAGAAACAGT
Organism: uncultured Flavobacteriales bacterium; assembly: GCA_964021785.1. Taxonomy (GTDB): domain Bacteria; phylum Bacteroidota; class Bacteroidia; order Flavobacteriales_D; family CAJJDF01; genus CAJJDF01. The sequence continues at coordinate 28,989 of CAXIAX010000006.1, read as the reverse complement.
AGTTAGTGTATTCCCCATTGGGTCTGTTGTAGATCTAGAAGTTGTATTAGACCAATAAGGAGATGTGTGATTTGGTAATCCGTTAGTTTCAATTACAACTTCATTTCCATCCATATATATGGTAAAGTTTGTGTCATCAAATTCTGCAAAAGCACTGTGCAGTGTTGAGCAAGATGCCGTAGATGAAGTTGTCGAACAGTCTTCTGTTTCATCCTCTTTTTTACAAGAAATAGTAGCTAGTGAAAGAGCTAAAGACGAAAATATTAAAGTCTTAAATAAATTCATTTTGTTTAGTTTTAAAGTTGTTTTATAACTCTTAGACTAAATAATATTATATATCCTTCGGTAAGGCCTATTTTTCTTAGTTTTTTCTTTAAAATCACTTTTTTTTCAAAACTAATCTAGAATTCTTTGTGTTAAATAAAAAAAAGTATATATTTGCATCCGATTAAGGCTGGTGCCTTAGCTCAGTTGGTAGAGCAATGGACTGAAAATCCATGTGTCCCTGGTTCGATTCCTGGAGGCACCACCAGTATAAAAAATCCCTTCCACGAAAGTGTGAAGGGATTTTTTTTGTTTTAATAAGAAATTAAATGAAGACGATTTTTTCTTTTTTTTAGTTGTAACAAGATTTATGTTAGTTGATTACAGATTATTTTTTAATCTGTTTATGCACCAAAGTCAATTAGTATTGTTATTTCTTTTCTGGAGTATTCAATCTCTCCTTGCTTTCTCATTTTAGAGATTACATTGTTTACTGTTTGTCTAGATGTGTTGGTAAGGTGAGCTATATCCTTATGGGTAAGAGTGTTTTTTACATGGATGATTTTTCCATTTTTCTGGCCATAGTTTTTAGCGAATGAATAAATGAACTCTTTTATTCGTAAGTTGCTAGATTTGTATAATAAGTCCGACAGTCTTCTTTCTAGTCTATTAATTCTTAAAGATTGAATTTTTATGATTGAGTTTTTTAAAGATGGATATTCCTTTAAAATACTTCTCATTTCTTCTTTGGGGATGTAACAAATCATAGTCTCTTCAAGACAAATTGCTACTTCTTCGGATACGGGGTCGATATTGTTTTCATTCAAATTCAATACGCCAAAAACATTTCCTTCTCCAATTATATATTTGACAGCCTCTGTTGAGCGATTTACTATTTTAACAGATCCTTTTTTTAGAAATATGACTAATTGATCAGGTTTTTGTGAATACTGAATTAAATCTCCCTTCTTTAAATAAACCATTTCTAATGAATCAGATAATTTCATTAAATCATTTTTTCCTAGCTTCTTCATGAAATCAAAGTTTTCAAGAAACCAATATTTAGCGTTTTTGTTCATGTCACTAATCTAATGAAAATATATAAGAAGTATACATTGTGGATATGTCGGCTAGAGTATGTTTGGTAAAAATAAATGAGTTTTTTAAAAGGATTAAAATTATTCTCCTCTATCTTACTAGTTCAAAAACCAGTTATATGAACATAAAACCTATACTAAAACTTAGTGAAATTGAAGAAAAAACACCAACTCATGCATTAGTTAATGAGATAGATCTTGTAGTTGTGAAATATGAAAATGATTATTCTATTCTGTATGGAAGATGCCTTCACAGGGGAGCATTAATGGCAGATGGCCATCTTGATGGTGAGAATTTAATTTGTGGTTTGCACGGATGGGATTATAGATACGATACTGGGGTTAGTGAGTATAACAATAAGGAAGTACTTAATAAATTTACTGCCCATGTGGTAGGAGATGACTTATGTGTTGACTTGGAAGAAATTGATGCTTTTAAAGTTAAAAATCCACCTGCATTTAATAGAGATGATTACCAAGGAGCTTATGCAGATACCCATCCCGAAGACACAGAACCTTATACAGGTTATATAAAAGAATTGGCAGCTAATGGATTGAAAAATGTAGGGAAACATGGATTTACTTCTTCTATGGGAGTAGATAGAAATACCCTTCCAAAATGGGAAGACATTCAGTTTTTACCTGCTCAAATGGCAAATAAGCCCTTGTTGGATGAAGATTCAGTATCTACAAAAGTAGTAATTGGACCAAGGGCCAAAAAACCATTAATACTTGATATTCCAATGTTTGTATCAGATATGAGTTTTGGGGCTTTATCAAGAGAAGCAAAAATAGCCTTATCAAAAGGAGCTGAATTGGCTGGAACAGGAATATGTTCTGGTGAAGGAGGTATGTTACCGGATGAAAAAGCGGAAAATTCTAAATACCTATACGAATTAGCTTCAGCCAAATTTGGCTTTTCTTGGGATAAATTAGAGAATATTCAAGCATTTCATTTTAAAGGAGGACAAGGAGCAAAAACAGGAACAGGCGGTCATTTGCCAGGAAATAAAGTACAAGGCGAAATTGCAAAAGTGAGAGGGTTGAAAGAAGGAGTTTCGGCTATATCTCCAGCTACTTTTACGGATCCCGATTTAAAAACAGCTGCAGATTTCAGAAGATTTGGTGATAAAGTAAGAGAGATTTCTGGAGGAGTCCCAATTGGATTTAAACTGGCGGCTAGTCATTTAGAAAAAGATTTAGCTTTTGCTCTAGAGGCAGGGGCAGATTATATTATTCTTGATGGAAGAGGTGGAGGAACAGGAGCAGCTCCAGATATTTTGAAAAACAACATTAATGTCCCTACCATTCCAGCATTAGCAAGGGCTAGAAAGTTTATGGATGATCAAGGAGTTAAAGACGTTTCGTTAGTTATTACTGGAGGATTAAGAATTGCAGATGATTTTGCTAAGGCACTTATGTTAGGAGCGGATGCTATAGCCGTCTCTAATTCTGCATTGCAAGCAATAGGTTGTTTAGGAATGAGAGCTTGTAGTACCAATAATTGCCCAGTTGGAATAGCTACTCAAAAAGAAAATCTGAGGCAAAGAATAGAAATAAACCTAGCGGCAAAAAGATTAGAACGATTTTTTAATTCGTCTAATGACCTTATTAAAATCATTGCTCGTGCATGTGGCTATAGTGATATTAGTCAATTTAATAAAGATGATTTGTCTACGCTTAGTAGAGAGATGTATTATTTAACAGGAATTAATTACGCAGGATTTATAAAATAATGATGAAACAAACAATACAAAATTTACACCAAGCAGCACAATATTTAGCTGCCGCAGGGATTAGCTTTCTTGAAAAAAAATCGGACGATAGCCATACCAATGTAGGTTGGAATAAAGCTGAGAATAGAATGGAAACTCATGTTTTTGGAGATAAAAATCAATTGGGAGTAAACTTAAATACAGCCAAAATTGAGTGGTTAAACAATGGAAGTGTTACAAGTGATATTGAGCTAAACTCAAAAAACCATAACGAAATTGTTCTTTGGATTTCTGATCAAGCCAAACAAAACAATATCTCACAGGCTTATTCATATAGTTTTCATTATGAATTACCGTATGATGAAGTGACTAAGGATTACACTTATTCCTTAGATTCTAAAGATTTATTGAAAATTTCTAATGAATTAACTAAAGCTCAAAATACATTCGAACAGTTTTTGGCAAAACAGAAGTTAGAATCACCAATAAGAGTATGGCCACATCATTTTGATTTAGGAATCTATGCCGAATTAGAATCCGAGAATACATTTATGGGAGCTGGTTTGGCAATACCAGATTCACTGGTAGATGATTTTTATTTTTATGCCTCTGGGTATAAAAATGGAAACGGAATAGTAACCAAAAACTTCGGAGAAATGAAAGTGGGTGAATGGAGATCCGATTGGAATGGAGCTACTTTGGCTTCAACAAACATTGAAGTAGAAAATGCACTCGTGTTTTTAAATGAAGCTAAAAGCAAATTTAACTCATGATAAAATATGCAACACTTTTACTGTTTTTAGTTCAGTCTTATGTTTCTAGTTCTCAATCTATAATGGTAGGTGCAGGAGGAATTTACGGAACGGATATAGAGCAAGTAGGAGTGAATGCTAGAGTTTATTACGGATTAAACGAACAAATATGCTTTGGTCCAGAATTTTCTTACTTCCCTAAGGTAACTCACGGTAGTGAATCAATTCAGCTTAATGAATATGGTTTTGTGGTTCATTACATTTTCGAAATAAAAGAAGAAGTAGGCTTGTATCCATTACTTGGAATTAATTATAGTGTAGAAGAAAGTGAATATTTAGGATATACACATACCAACAAAGCTATGGGAGCAGCAATTGGAGCCGGAATGCATTTGGAGGTTAAAAATTTCATGCCCTTTATTGAGTATAAATATATCACGGGAGAATTAAGTCAAAGCACTTTTTCTCTTGGTGTGATATATAATTTCAAATTCACAGAATAGGCCCTTTCCTTGAATCTAAACAACAACAAAATGTTTTTATATCCTGAAATAAGTATAAGAAGAGATCAATCTCTAAGTCTTGATAAATTTAGAGAAATGGATTATTATGCAGTAGAAAATTACGATTTGCCTATAGAGTTAATGATGGAAAACGCAGGGCTTCATCTTGCAAAATTAGTATCTAAATACACGATAGATAAAAGTCTTCCAGTAGTTATATTGGTAGGTTCGGGAAATAATGGAGGAGGGGGAAGTGTAGCCGCAAGACGTTTAGCTGCTTGGGGATACAAAGTGCATATAAAATTGATAAGCAATAATCTGAAGGGACTGCCTGCAAAGCAATTTGAAAGAGCTATAAAGTTTGGAGTCATCAATGAATTACCAGAAGGGAGTCCACAACTAATAGTGGATGCAATGTTAGGGTTTTCTCAAAAGCCGCCACTAAGGAATAACATAGTTGAATTTATAGAGTATAGCAATAAGATTCCTTGTGTAAAAATAAGCCTTGATTTACCCACAGGCCTGTTTGATGAAAATAGCACACAGTATTTTGAACCTACTGCAGTATTATCTCTTGCGGCACCAAAAGAGATTTTCTTTTTGCCTCAATTAAAAAGGACACATTTGTATGTCGCAGATCTTGGAATACCAAAAGCCGTGTACGATAAATTTAATAAAGATTCATATTTAAAATTTAATGAATCAAGTATTTACAAAATTAAAATAGATAATACTACTTTTTAATTCTCTAACGAATGAAAACTAAGTGATAATCTAGATTTGTTTATTCTTTTCATTTCAATCCAATATCTATTCGTTTTCGTAAGTTTGAATAAGGTTGTGCGACTATTTCCCTTTACCAATCATACTAACTGCCGCCCCTAATTAATTTTTGATGAAAAAATATTACTGGATATGTTTACTTTTCTTTACTCAACTACTAAGTGCACAAGTTACCGTAACAGGTACAGTGATAGATGCAGAAACCTCTGAGCCTATTCCTGCAGCTTTGGTGTATGAGAAAACAACCAAAACAAGTACAATAGCCAATGAGAATGGAGAGTATCAAATTACAGTGGCTACAGATGCAATTTTGGTGTTTAGAAGTCTAGGTTTCTTTTCTGATACCATTGCAGTAAACGGAAACACAATACTTAATGTATCGCTTAAAGAAAATGGTGTACTATTAAGAGAAACTGTGATTACGGCATTGGGTCAAGAGAGCCAAGAAGAAAAATTGGGATACGCTATAGAGATTGTTGAGTCTAAAGAAATTTCGGATGTAAAATCGGTAAATTTTGTAGATAATTTAGCCGGTAAGGTAGCCGGTTTAACAATTAGCCAAGGTCCTACAGGAGTTGGTTCTACTTCAAAAATCACACTAAGAGGAGAATCTTCTTTCACCAATAATAATCCACTTTTTGTTGTGGATGGAATCCCAATCAACAACAATTCAGTCAATAATTTTACGACAGATGCTGCGGCAGGTTTTCAAGAGGTAGATTTTGGAAATGGAGCTATGTCTATTAATTCAGATGATATAGAATCGGTATCGGTATTGAAAGGGCCAAGTGCTGCTGCTTTGTATGGTACAAGAGCATCTAATGGTGTGATATTAATTACCACTAAGAACGGTAAAAGCAGCAAAGGATTGGGCGTTTCAATAAATTCTTCTACGTTTATAGAAACACCATTTCGTTTACCAAAATTTCAAAACACTTATGGTCAAGGAAATTCGGGTCAGTTTACTTATGTAGATGGACTTGGAGGAGGAGTAAATGATAATATATCTTACAGTTGGGGCCCAAGATTAGATGCAGGCTTGAAAATAGCACAATATGATAGTCCTGTGTATTTGGCAGATGGAACGCAAGTAAGAGGAGGAGATATTGCAGTGCATGGAGGTTTGCCAATTACTCCTACAGACTTTAATTCTAATCCCGATAATTTAAAAAATTTCTATGGATTTGGAGTTACGTTAATGAATAATATTGCCTTAGAAAATAGTTTTGATAAAGGAAATTATCGTTTTTCCTTCACAGATTTAAGAAGCACTTCTTTTATTCCAGGAGTGAATCTGGATAGAAATAATTTTGCAGCTAAACTTAATTTTAATCCTACCAATAAGTTAAAAGTTACCACCTCTATTAATTATGTAAACTCTAGGAGTGACAATAGGCCATCTAACGGTTATGGGTCAGAAAATATTAATTATTCCTTGGTAGCTTGGGGACCAAGATCATTGAATATAGAAAACATGAAAGATTATTGGCAACCCGGTTTAGAAGGGATAGAACAGTATTCTTTTAATTACACTTATTTTGATAATCCTTATTTTATTCTTTACGAGAATACAAACTCATTCAACAGAGATAGAGTTTATGGAAATATAGCGGCTACCTACAATTTTACAGATAATTTGAAACTTATGTTGAGGTCGGGAATGGATTATTCTAACGAGTTGCGAGAGTTCAAAAGAAATTACAGCAGTAATAGATTTAGAAGTGGAGCCTATGCAGAGCACTCTGTGTTTTTTAGAGAAAACAATACAGATGTATTACTTAACTATACTAAGATTGCTAATGATTTTACATTTGATATTTCGGCCGGAGGAAACCGAATGGACCAACAAGGAAGTAATACTCAATTACAAACTCTTTCTTTGGCTCAACCAGGTATTTTCAATTTATCCAATGCAGCTTCACCAATAGAAGCCAACCAATATACTTTTAGAAAAAGAATAAACAGCATGTATGGAATTGCAAGAGTAGGATACAAAGATTTTTTATACTTAGATGTTACCGGAAGAAACGATTGGTCTAGTGCATTGGCAACTCCAATTTCTACAGAAAATGTTTCTTTTTTCTACCCTTCAGTTTCGCTTAGTTATATTTTGTCTAATACAATTAAGCTGCCCAAATACATTTCTTTTGCAAAAATAAGAGCCAATTGGGCTGCAGTTGGAAATGATACCGATCCATATCAAACCTCTACAGCTTTTGTGGCACAAACTGCCTATAACTCGCAACCTACTTTTGCTTCGCAAGATTTATTGGCGAATAATAATCTATTACCAGAGAGAACAACTTCTTATGAAATAGGAACAGATATAAGGTTTTTTAAAAATAGAATAAGATTGGATGTAACTTATTACAATGCCACTACAAGCAATCAAATTATTTCATTACCCGTAGCAATTTCATCTGGGGCAACAGAAAAAGTTGTGAATGGAGGAAAAGTAAATACAAGAGGATTAGAAATTCTATTGGATGCTCAAGTAATGAAAAGAAAGAATTTTACATGGAATATAGGGACAAATTTCAGTAGAAATGTTTCTGAGATTAAGGAATTGCCAGAAGGAGTAGATAAATTGACCTTGGCATATTCTGGAGTTTATGATAATGTGAATCAAAGAGTTTGGTTTCAGGTAGAGCAAGGAGGTAGAGTGGGAGATATGTATGGTACGGGATATTTGAAAAATGAAAATGGTGATTTTGTAATTGATGGAGACGGAAAGTATGTGGTGGATAATACGCTAAAGAAGTTAGGGAATTACAACCCAGATTTTATCATTGGTTTCAACAATAGTTTTACTTACAAAAATTGGGATTTAGGTTTCTTATTTGATTGGAGACAAGGAGGTGTTTTGGTATCGAGAACACTTGCTCTTGCAGGTGTTGCTGGTCAGTTAGAAGAAACTGAATATAGGCCAGATGAAGGAATAGTAGCGGAAGGAGTAGTGAATGTGGGAACAGAAGGAAGCCCAGTTTGGGAAAAAAATACGACAGCAGTATCTGCAGAAACTTATTACAGACAATATTACGACAGAAACCACGAAGAAAATAACACATTGGATGCTTCTTACCTTAAGTTAAGGCAGTTTTCTATTGGTTATACTTTTAGAGGAAATGAAAAAACAAATTTCTTTAGAGATGGAAGAACATTGAGGGTTGCAGTAATAGGAAGAAATTTATTTGCAATTAGCAATACACCACACTTTGATCCGGAGCAAGTTGCGGTACAAGGTCAAAACTTTGTGAGTGGGGTGGAAGATATGTCTTACCCTACGGCAAGAAGTATTGGGTTTAAAGTAGGGTTTGATTTTTAATAGAATAGACAAAAGAGTTATGAAAAATATAGGAAAGATTGCAGTAATACTTTTGGTACTATTAAGTAGTTGTAAAAAAGATTTTGAGGATATAAATACAAATCCAAATTCACCAACTACAGTAGAACCTAGTTTGGTGCTAAGGCAAGTGATTTATAATGTAGGTGATGAAATGGCATACGAAGGTTTTGTTGCAGGAAATGTGTTGGGGCAATATTACACCATGGTAGATTTCAATTTATTTGATCGCCATAGTTTGCTAGAAACTCAATACGGAGGAAACCCTTGGCCAACTCTGTACAAAAACATGAGAGATAATAATGTGGTGCTAGAACAAGCACAAAACAATGAAGTGTATAAAGTTTATGAAGGACCAGCATTAATCTTAAAAGCATATTTGGCAGGAATGCTAACCGATATTTACGGAGATATTCCTTATTCGGATGCATTGAAAGGAAGCCAAGGGAATATTGCTCCTAAATACGACAAACAAGAAGATATTTATAAAAGTGCAGGAGGAATAATTGACAACTTAAACAAAGGAATTGCTTCGATAAACGGATATGCAGGGGCTCAATCCTTGAACGGAGATATATTGTGTAATGGAGATTTAAACAACTGGATAAAGTTTGCCAATTCTCTTAAGATTAAATATTTAATTAGAATGTCGGATGTGGATACCGTTTCGGGAAGACTACAAAGTGTATTGAACTCTGGGTTGTATTTAAAATCCAACATAGAAAATGCCACTTTTGACTTTACTGACGGACAGCCTAATAATTTTAGAATGGCAAAACTAAGAGATGGGGATTTCAATTTATTTGTGATGAGCCTTACGGCCGAAGAAATTCTTAATAAATATAACGACCCAAGAAGAGCGGTACTTTACAAACCAATAAGTAGTGATTCTACGGGAATGAGGTATGAAGGATTATTGAACGGGCAAGATGCCTCAGCAACATCCGTTACAGTATCGGATTATTCATTGGGAGGAACGATTTTTAGAGAAAATACGGCTAGATTAGATGCAAATTTCATGACAGCTTGGGAAACCGAATTGTTGTTGGCAGAAGCAGCTCAAAAAGGATTAATTGCCTCTTCTCCTCAAATGCATTACGACAATGGAGTAACCTTGGCTTTCGAATATTGGGGAGCAACTTTACCTTCTACTTATTTAACTACAGATTCTTCTGCATTTGGAAACTTTGGAGCCAATACGCTAGAACAAATAATTACCCAAAAATGGATTGCAAACTCCATCAATGGATATGAGAGTTGGATTGAATACCGCAGAACAGGATTTCCTCAATTGAAACAACTTTCGGCTAGTTTGAACAGTAATTTATTTCCCGTAAAAATGCCTTACCCAACAGATGAAGCAACACTAAATAGTGCCAATTTTAATGCCGCTACTGGAGGTGATAATAGCGTAAACAAAAAAGTATGGTGGGATGTATTTTAAATAATAAGCACTTCTCAATACAAATAGATGAATATAAAATATAGTAATACCTTTAAGAACTAGAAAAAAGCAATAATAAATGATTGATTCACTTTCTTGGCAATGGATAATTTTGGTGAGTTTTGGGGTGTTGTTTTTTCTTATAGCACCTTTTTCTAAAACTAGAAACCAATTTTTTTCTGCAGTTTCTCTCAAAGGGAAACAGCCCAATTTTATTCTCCTTACCAGTAGTTTAGTAATCTCTTGGATTTTTGCTAAATCAATTACCAATGCAGCAAACTTAGGGTTAGAATTTGGTATTGTGGGAGGTATAGGATACGGAGTTTATTATTTTTCGTTTCTAGTGGCTGGAATTGTTTTGTATAAAATGCGTGTGAACGGAAAGTTTAAAAGCATTCACCATTTTTTAACTACCAAGTACGGAAAATATGCCGTTCTTATTTTTTCATTTTTAATAGGAATAAGGCTGTTTAACGAAGTTTGGTCCAACAGTATGGTTATCGGGAGTTATTTTGGCGAAGTAGGTTCTAACTCTTATTATTTATCTATCTCAGTGTTCACAGTAATCACTTTGGCTTACGTATTGAAAGGAGGACTAAGAAGTTCTTTACTTACCGATTTAATTCAAATATTATTCTTTGGTTTTTTACTCATTCTAATTCTAGGAGTAATTCTACCTACAGGAAACGAAGGAGTTTCCGACTACCTAAACTCAGGAAGTTGGCAAATGGACCAAGGAGTAAACTTTATTTTAGTTGCCTTTTTACAAGTATTTAGTTACCCTTTTCATGATTCCGTAATGACGGATAGAGCTTTTATTAGTGATCCCAAAACAACTCTAAAAAGTTTTATTGCAGCCGCAATAATTGGATTTGTTGCAATCGTTTTGTTTAGTTTAATTGGAGTATATGGTCAGTTTAACGGAGTGGCAGGTCAGGCTGCTGTTGAGGTAGCAAAATCAGGAGGAGTACTTATTATGTTGGCCATGAATTTTATCATGATTACTTCAGCAAGTTCTACTTTAGATTCAGCTTTTTCTTCTTTTTCTAAATTGGTGGTAGAGGACATGAATTTAAAAACTAAAAAACCGGTACAGTCGGGTAGGTGGATGATGATTTTAATTGCCGTGGCAGGAACCTTGCCTATTTTTATGAATCCAACCATTCTTTCTGCTACCACAATAAGTGGAACAATGGTAGTGGGATTAGCTCCAGTTTTTATTTTTTGGAAAATAAAAGCCAATCCTTTATCCTTCTATTTACCCGTAATTTTCGGAATTATTTTGGGCTTAGTTTTGGCCACAGGTAATTACCCAACCAGTCTTCATTTTTCTACAGGGAAATATGCCGATTTATTATCTGCCAATTTGATTGGACTTGTAGGAGCAGTAATTTTATTTTTTATCCCTAAATTAGTATCAACAAAACCTCAAAAATCGTAATGCAAGAATTAGGAAATATAGAAGGAAAAGTAATTTTGTTTGGAGGAGTATATTCCAATTTACAAGCACTAGAAGCTTTGCTAAAAGAAGCCGATAAATTGGGAGTTCCCTATTCTAACCTAATTTGTACAGGAGATATTATTGGATATTGTGCTCAGCCAGAAGAGGTGTCTCAGTTAATGAGAAAACACAATATTAGATCTATTGCAGGAAATGTAGAGCAGCAATTACGAGAAGAGGAGGAAGATTGTGGATGTGATTTTGAAGAAGGAACAACTTGCGATTCTTTATCAAAAACTTGGTATCCGTATGCGCAAATTCATATTTCGGAAGAAACAAAATCTTGGTTGGATACTATTCCATTAAACATAAGTTTTACTTTTGGGAACAAAAAATGTGTAGTTGTACACGGTTCTTATTTTAATATTTCGGAGTTTGTGTTCAAATCTTCTCCTTGGGAAACAAAAGATCCTAACTTTGCCAAAACAGAGGCAGATGTAATAATTGCAGGACATTGTGGATTGCCATTTGTAGATAGAAATGAAAATAAGACTTGGCTTAATCCTGGAGTTATTGGAATGCCTGCAAATGATGGGAATACTACTGTGTGGTACGCCACATTAGAAGTTGTGAATGGAGAGATAGAAATGACTCACCATAGCTTAGCGTATGATTTCAATACGGCTGCAAGCCTTATGGAAAAAGCACAGTTACCCTCACAATATTCATTGACACTGAAAACGGGGATTTGGGATAATTGTGATATTCTTCCTGAAGAGGAAACAAAAAACCAAGGAAAAGAAATAGATTTTTAAATGATACTAAAAAGAATGGAAGAAAAGGAAAAAATAAAGCAGTTGATTCTAAAATACAATGATATTTTATTAGAATCTATTCGCATTGCTTTATCCGAAGATTTAACTAACCTTATTGTGTCCAATCAAGAAGACGAAGAATTCGATTTAATAGAATTTATGCGAAATAAAAAGGAGTTTAAAAACTTTGTCTTAACCGAGTTTTTAAAAAATAACAGTAATCCTTTGGTTAATGAACTTTCAAAAATGGAAGAGAAACAATTTAAGTTTATAAAAAAAGTAAGAAATTAAAATCCTTCAATTACTGAAATAAATTCACTCTAACTGCAAATCCTACATTTTGATTCATTGTAGGGAATGAAGTGGAGATAAATGGATTTGTCATTACTCTATCGTAGTAGAATCTTAATGTAAATTGCTTAGTCAATACATAGTTAGCAGATGCTTTAATAGCAATGTATCTTTGTCCTGCCGTAACTTGATTTTGTTCTTGATCTATTTTTCTAATGATAGTTTTGTTGTTTCTCAATGAGAAATCAATTTGTGCATCAATATCACTTATGGGTTGTTTTTTTCCAATTTTAATTGGGAATTTTACGTTCTGAAATCTGTATCCGGCTCCCACAGTAATCTCCGTTCCCTTCAGTTCTGTAATTTGATTATTCGTAAGACTCAGCCCTATGTTTCTGTTAGATCTGTATTCAAAATTAGTTTTAAGACTGTTATTCCAAGTCATGTTAATCTTAATAAGTGGATTAAATTGTTCCGTTATAGAAACAGCCATTACTTGATTTTCTGGTCTGATATTGTTAGAAGCATCTCTTCCAAAATCATTCCCATCAATATCGGTTACAGCTTCTAAATCTGTATTGAAATTAGCTACTGTAAATGTCGAATTGTAGGCGTGAGATATAACTAAAGTTTTAAATACTTTCTTTATCGCAGGAATTCTTGTCAACCCGTCAATTGTCAATCTCCAGTTAAGAGCAGGCAATGCACTTAATGGATTAAGAGTTTTCTTTGTTAATTCTTTACCAGAGTATGCTGCAATGAAGGAAGACATAATAACTTGAGCTTGGTTGTTACCATATCCGTCATAAAATCCATTAGAATCTAATGCAGAGGTAGAGTAAGGATTATCATTGTGTAATAAATCAGAAGCTTGTTTTCTGTACCTTAATAAGTCATCAAAAAGTTTAGAATTTCCTGCACTATCAGTTTGTTGAAAAGCTGTTCTTATCGAGTTAAAAGAATAACTATAATTTCCAGATCGCATACTATTGAAATGCTGATATCTCATCATCATATCACTTGAGTCTAAAGCATAAATGAAATTTTCATTCATATTTTCGGAGTAAATATAGTTGGCAGATAGCTCTAACCTAATTCCTTTAAATGGTTCTAACGTAGCTCTCGTAGAAAAGTTTTTGCTGTGGCTAGTTGTTCTTTGTGCATTAATATATGTGCTGCTTTCTCCAACAAGCCAATCGTTTAATGCTGCCTTTGCTGCAAAATCATTAGATGTTTCACGACCAAAAAAGTCTCTTTCTTGTTCACCCCCAAATACAAATCCTACTCCTGGAGCAGAGAAATTATTTCCTAATCCAAATACATCTGTTGTTGGAGAATACCCAGGTAAGAATTGTCCATCGATAGTAGAGTAATTGAACGATACGGTTTGTAAGGACATCAATACTTTGGCAAATCCATCAACAAGAGTTAATTTATTAGGATCTTTTTCTTTTTTCTTCTCTTTTACTTCTTCATCTCCAGTCCCTTTATCTCCTTTAGGTGCAGGTTTTGGGGCTTCAAATGACGGCCTAGAATTGCTAGCTCTACGACTTTTTTGATTCACTTTCTTCAAATAAGGAACTCTGTCATACAGGTTTTTCATATCAAAATTACCTGTCCAGTTTATGTTTCTAGAGTTCTGTATAGTATTTCCCAATGAATCTTGCGAAAGTGGTGCTCTTTGCCAATCGTAAGTTGTTTGGTATTTAGTCGTAAGATTTATGAAATTTAATACTGGTATTTTCTTAAATGGCCATGTATAAGTTAAATCTGCAGTTTGTAAATAATGGTTGTTTTCTCCTAGGTTTTTAAAACTTTCAAGAACACTATCTCTATTCATTTCAAATTCATCAGGATAAAGTGTTTTGTCTACCTTTAAGTTTCCTGGTTCACGAATAAACGCTTGGTTATTTGCATTGTAATTTAGTTGCAATCCTTGCATTATTTTCCAGTTCATGTTATACACCCTGTCCCATGTAAATGTCTTAGAAAACTGAGGGATAATTAAGGCGTTCCCTGTAATGTCTCTTGCACTTGTTTCAGAATAAGTTCTATCAATGTTCGTATTGAATGCAAATTGCTCTGGAAGTGGCTTTATGTTTATATCTCTTATTATTCTAAACCATTGCGAAGACCTCAAGAATTTATTGTTTCTAAAAGGAGTGTAGGGTTTTAATTTTGTTTGATAAGTGTAAGTCAATCCTCCATTGTATTCTCTAGTGGTGTTGTACTGAGTTTGAATATCTCTTCGGTATAATTCATTGTAAGAATAAGTAAATCCAAAGTTTTTTATATCCCAAGGGAATGCTTTTTCTGATCTCTTTTTTGGAGTTATTCTAACATTGGTAAAGTTCACACTTCTTCTTACTGTTATTTCTCTTGCAGCTTTTATTCTTTCTTGCTGTTCTTCTATAGATACATCTTCTAAAGATTGTTCAAATTCTATATCTGGATTCAAAGGGTCAAACATAGGATCAATTGTACCTTGTGAAAATCCTAAATACATAGGTAGATTTACCCCAGCATCTTTCCCAAAGAATTTACCTAATTGCACACTAGTTGTTGCATCTACTTGTTTTATCGTTTCTCTTTGTCTTTCACTAACTCTGTCTTCTATTCCTCCAAATCCAGGAGTACTAATAGATCCGGCCAATGATACTGTAGCAAAATCAGCTAAGTTTGCTTGAACACGAGATTGGGCAGCCCAACCACCTTCGTTTTCAAAATCACTCATCCTTAATTCATTCACCCATATTTTAACACATTTTTCATCACCTATGTCCGGTTTCCAAGGATGGTCTTTTTTCTTGTTTGGATTTCTTATTCCAATCATGATCGTTTTTAAATCACTAAGGTTAGGGTTACCAATAACTTTAATAATGTGTTTTGCATTTCTTGGAGAAGCAGATTCGAATAGACTTAAAAAAGAAGAAGCTGTAGATCCTAGTGCATTGTTTCTAGCAATTTTCAATTGTTTAAGTTCTTCCAACACAATTTCCATGTTGTTTTCTTCTGGCCAAATATCATCAGGATTAGATGCTCCCCATGCTGTCATCTTGATTGGCATTTCATATTCGTAATAATTGTATTTGAAATCGGTTCCTAATCTAATAAAGATTGTAACGTCTTCATCTCCTACAATATTCGTACTACTTGTGTGTTCTTCTCCGTGCACATACATTTTAATTTTTTTGTAATTCAATACATCAAAATCAATACTTCTGAATGCAGCTTTTGCAATTCCGTCTTCTAATCCACAAACTTCCATTTCTAAAGATTGCTCATTTAGGTTTGCTTGCGTAGCCGAATTTGGATTAATCTCTCTTATTGTTCCTGGAGGTATTGCATATTGTATCGGAACTCTACTTCCATTTTCTTCAATATTCACAGCCGATATATTGAAAATTGTTCCAGAAGGATCAGACTGAATGATTTCTCCTTCGTCTACTATGTCTTCATCATATCTTCTCCAAGTTCCTCTCAATAGTTCTAATCGAGCAAATCTCATAACTACAGGCTCAGAGAATCCTTTCATAAATATTCTCATGAAACGAATAGATCTAAAATCTTGAATTCCATTTACAACTTTAGTAGGTTGTTTTACAGGAATTCTGTATTGGTACCACGTTACTGGTTGTCCAGTAACATCATTCACTCTTTGTACTTTATCTACTATAAAGTTTTGTCCAATTTCCATGTCAGAACCTGACTTCATGTTTATCTTATACTGGAAGTAACTTTCCGTTTCATTCAGGTTATTGTCTCTGTTAATATCTTCTACATCTGGGCTGGTTGTTTTAGAAGTTGGGTATCCTTCAGCATTAATGTTTTGAGATTGTTCGTCAGTTGCAGAGTTTCCTTCTAATCCATTATAACGTTTGTATCTCTCTATAATGTTTGCCGTAGAATTATCGTAATTATCATCTCTATAGAAAGTATAATCATCTGCAGAAGGATCTCTTAATAAATTTGCTTTTGCTGCAGGAGTCAATCCAGATGCATTTACCCAAGCAACCCAAGAAGAGAAAAATGCAGCTTCATCCGCATTGGAAAGACCATCCAAACCAACATCTTGAAATTGTCTTGTAGCTGGATTGTTATCGAATGCAGTAATTATTTGTTGTGTTGTAGGGATTCTTCCCCAAGAGGTAACAGATAAAGTTGCAGGATCATAAAGGCCGTCAGTAGTTAAACCATTTTCAAATGATTTTGTTCCATCTTTCAATATGTCTTCAGATACGTTACCTAAGTTGAAATATAACTCTCCTCCCGAAGTATTTTGTGCATCAGGATTAGTACCTATGCTACCACTAAATGGATCCATTACCCAAAATTGAATGTATTCAATATTTGCATTTTCAAAGTCATTAGTTTGCAATTGTCTCATTATCCCTCCCCATCTTGTTTCTGGATTGTTCAAGTTACCGTTTATATCCAATCCGGCAGAGACTGTAGATGTATTGTCATCAAAATTATAAGGTCCTCTTTCTTCTGGGAAATAAGCCAAGTTAAACATTGCAATTCTATCAATTTGTCCTGCAGTAGGATCAATAGAACGGTTAAATAATTCAGTTTCCTGAACCAACCTCATTAAGTTGTTGTTTTGAATTGCATCTGCATCAATATAAGATGGTACAAGTCCTCTTTCTTCATAAAAGACAGAAGGGTCATACACATTCCAGTTAAATAAAGCTCTGTTTTTTCCGTAGTCTAAGCTGTTGTTTAAGGATGCTTCTGGAAATAAATCAGGTTGACCTTGTGGAGTACTTGCCAATACCCAAGTGTTAAAGGATCTAATGTCAATAGAAGATTGACTTCCTTCAAAATCATCAATAAATGATTCTCCTTCTTCACTAATGGCATTATTATGCCCTGGAATAAGGTAAGCAGCTTCAACAGATGCCGAAATACTTGATTTTTCCTTTGTGTTTATAAACGGAATATTATCAACAAACTTAGTAAGGAACGGAGCTTCATTTTGAAAATTACCATTTATCCCTAGCATAGTATTCTTTACTGGTTCATCTCCAATGTTTACTTTTTGTGTCATTGGTTTTTCTGATAATCTCAGCATTGTGGCACCAAGATTAAAGTTTTTATTAAACTCATAATCAAAATGTGCACCCATCATTGTTTTTTGGATAGAAGTAAATAATGAATTACTCTCTAAAGAAATTTTGATTGGAGTTCCAGAATTCATTACTCCGTCATTCAATATTTTTACTCTTCCAATATTGTAATCAACTGTATAATCTTGATTTTCTATAAGTTTTACTCCTCCGGCAGTAACCGTAACCGATCCTTGAGGAATATTAAATGCATTTAGAGAAATTTCTGAACTATTGGCAGATTCATAAGTACCTTTTATTGTAAATCTATTTAGCTCTGGAGATTGCAGAGCAAGTGTTTTGGTACTGTCATATAATTGAGGGTAAGCAATGGTATTAGCGATAGTAGCACTTACTCCTGCATTTAATAGTTCTTGTTCCAAATAGCTACCAAATGGCTCAACTTTACTAAATATAATTCTACCATTTTGAGGATTAATTGTTCCTCCGTTTTCTACCTTGTTTCCGTTATATATTAATGGAATAAAATCAAAAACTCCATCCGGGAAAGCTTGTTGTTGCTGGTTAATAATATCAGAACCTACAAGTTGTAATACAGTTTTAGTATCAACTCCTGTTTGAGGAATGTAATTAATTTCTACTCCAGTTTTAGGATTGTTATACCAAATATCTAATTTAAAATTCTCAGCATTGATTTGATATGCTCCAATAGAGTAGATGTTTTTCATCATCAAATCCCATACTTTGTTGGTAGGGGAGTTTACAGTTCCTTTTAGTAATTTAAGAAATAATGCGTCATTACCTTGAATACCATCCGTAGAAAACTCTCCAACTTGGTAAGTTTTTCCTTGGTATGTATATTGGTAAGAAACTCCCAATATTTCATCATTATTTAGCGGTTGACTAAGTGAAATATATCCTAAAATAGAATTGTAGTTATATTCAGAGGTAGAAAGTAGTCTAGCATTTTCTAGTTTTTCATAATGTTTACTTTGTACAAATGGACCAGGAGAAGCCGTTCTTGATGCAAGAATAGAAGATGAAGTAGTTAAGTTTCTTGTTCCTGGAGTCGTATTTAAGTAATTGTATAGTCCGTTTACATCATTATAAGGAACACTGTTAGAAGGTCCATTAACAGTAGGACTTCCTTCCAATACTCTTGCTTCACCTAAATCGGAAAAAGCGATAATGTTTCTCGTGTCATCCACATCATTAACTCTGTTGGTTACCCAAACTTCCATTTTGGTAATTCTTACTTGCGAAGAAACATTAGGTAATGAGGACATTGCTCTGTCATAATTATCCCTATGGTAATGGTTAATAAAGTAATGCTTATTCTCTTCGTAGGTATTAATAGGTAGCTCGTACTCTTGTTGTTGTGCTCCGTTTTTAATGTTTATCTCTTTTCGCTCTCCTCTGTTTTGAGATATTACGGTAGAGATATTTAGTTTTCCAAATTTTAAATCGGTACGTATACCAAATAAACTCTGGCTTCCTTGTATTAAAGAGTTTTGAATTGGGTAGGTAACATTACCTGCTTCTATTTTTTGTAAAATTTGATCTTCACTCCCTTCGTAAGCTAATTTGGTTTGGTTTTCAAAATCAAATGTCGCTTCAGTATTATAATTGAAGTTCAAATTGAACTTGTCACAAATACTTCCTTGTACATTTAATTGAATTTGTTGGTCAAAATCAAAAGTAGTTAGTTGTCTTTGTTTTACAGGGATAGCAGGATTGTCTGTTCTGGTTGTATTTAATCCAAATTTAAGTTCAGCAGACCCTTGTGGTTGAATATCAATTAGTTTTCCTTCACAAATATCTCCAAATTCTCTGTTTTTTGCTGCTAATTTTGGAGCAAAATCTCCAGAATTTGTACTGTTGTCTTCCGCTATTTTGGTTTTCCAATATTCTTCTTTTGCTTTTTCTTGTTCATACTTTCTGTATTCTTCAAGAGTCATATAAAAAGGTTCCTTGTATTGGTTGTCATCTCCAATTGTAGATACAAACTCGTATTTCCCAGTAGTGGCATTGTATCTTATTTTCCTCTTAATGTTAAGAGGCTCTTCAAGATTTACGATACTGCTTTTAGGTTTATTTGGATCGTTAGAACTGGTAAATGGGTATTTTAAATCAACATCAGGACTATCAATAGGTTGATTTATTTCCTTAGGCTCAGTTTCGTTTTCAAAAAATAAGGGCTGCGTAACTTCGTCTCTTCTCTTAGAGAATGCAAAGAAAAATATACATGAAAATCCTATAAATAGAAAGGCACGAGATGATATTTTTGATTTGTTTTTCAAGTTGTATTAAAATGATTTCAAACTTTTTTTAATTAATTCCTCTACATCAGAGATGTTAGGTTGGTCTAGGGTAATTTTGTTAATCACTTTTTCGGCCATTTTTTTATCAAACCCTAACACTATAAGTGCAGATAACGCTTCATTTTTAATAGTATTGTTCATCAAAGCAGAATTGTTGTCAGTGCTGTTGCCTGTTTTGAGGATTTTATCTTTCAAATCAAGAACAATTCTTTGTGCCGTTTTAGCACCAATTCCTTTAATACTTGTGATAGAAGTAATGTTGCTAGAGGCAATGGAAGAAACTAGCTCACTTGAGGTCATTGACGATAACATCATCCTTGCAGTGTTAGTTCCTACGCCAGAAACGGAGATTAATTGTTTAAATAGTTCTCTTTCTTGGCTGTCAGCAAATCCATATAAAGTGTGTGAATCTTCCTTTACTGATAAGTAAGTGAAAATTCTGCAGTTTTCTTTATCTCCTAATTGGGAATAAGTTTGAAGAGAGATATTTACAAAATATCCAACCCCAGCCGCTTCAATAATAAGGTATGAAGGGTTTTTTTCAACTAGTTTTCCATTTAGGTGTGTTATCATTAATCAATGAATTTTTTGAGCGAGCTAATATAACAATTATAGCAAGAATAGAGTGTGTTTCAATTATAAATCACAAAAAAGGAGAGGGATGAATTATTCACCTCTCTCCTTTTCACACAATTTATTTTAGTTATTTTGTAATAACTATTTTAGATGTTCTAATAGATTTATTGTTTGATGTTACCGAAACAAAATAAACTCCAGGGATGAAATTTGAGGTGTTAATTTTCAAATTTGTATTGTCGTCAGCAATTATATCTGAAAATACAACTTTTCCTAATAAGTCAATAATTTGAATCTTTTTATTTACTTCGTTAGAAGTGATAGAAACATTAACCAAATCAGTAGCAGGATTTGGGTAAATCTTTAAAGAAGTCTCTTTTTTTACTTCTTCTACTCCTACAGATCTTGGGTTTCTTACATCAAAAACAACATCTATCCAAGCACTATCATTTGGGTTTGCAACATCATACCATACATATTTAAATGTAGAAGTTCCTCCATGCATCTTTGGGTATACGTGACCAGAGAATACAATTTGTTGGTTTAAACTCATAGGAATGTGGCTAGAAGTATCTAGTCTCTTAACTCCCCATAATTGGTTAATTGTACAGACACTCCAGCAAAAAGCATTTTCAGAAGAAGGTGTAGTTGTAGAAATTTCATATTTCTTAACTTTTATATCCGTAGAAGTTGTGTATTTACTTATTACATCAAATTCTGCAGCAACATCTTGGTTAAAATCATTTTTTACTGTGTCCAGAATTGTAATAGTTGTTCCATTAATTAATGTTGTACCATTGTGTTCTCTCAATTCAATAGACTGAGCCATAGAACTAGAAAAACAAGCAATTGCAGCTAAAGAAAGTAATTTTTTTATCATTTTATTTGGGTTATAAAATTGTTAATTCAATATTTGTAAAGAATATGGCATGGTTTTTACTATATTCAGACAGTGTAAACTTACAAAAAATAAATAGACAAATGAACAAATCGATCAAATTTTCAATCCTAATAGCCTTTGCAGCAATTGCTTTTTCCTTTATTGGAGGAAATAAAAAAACAATTCCTTCTGTAAATGTTAAAACTTTGCAAGGAAAAACTATTAACACTTCTTCATTTAATAATGATGGAAAACCTATGGTAATTAGTTTTTGGGCAACTTGGTGTAGCCCGTGTAAAAAAGAATTAAATAATATTGCCGAAGTGTATGAAGATTGGCAAGATGAAACAGGAGTGAAGTTGATTGCAATCTCGATTGATGATGCTAGAAATCAACATAAAGTTAAGCCATACGTAGATTCTAAAGGATGGGATTATGAAGTATTTATTGATGGAAATGCAGATCTTAAAAGAGCAATGAATGTAAATAATGTTCCTTATACTTTTTTGATAGATGGAGATGGGAAAATTGTATACGAACACAATAATTATGTTCCTGGTGATGAAGATGAATTGTATAAAAAAATAAAAATGCTAACTAAATAAGGTTAGCAAAAAATATTTTGAATAAAAAAAGTGAAGTAAAGTACTTCACTTTTTTTTTGTGTTTACTTTATTACTACATTTGTTAATATAAATAGATCATATTATGAATTCATTCGTTTTTTTAGCCATTGGAGGATACCAAATTGTATTAATCGTGGTGGTAGTACTTTTATTATTTGGAGGAAAGAAAATTCCAGAATTAATGAAAGGATTGGGTAGTGGAATCAAAGAATTTAAAGACGCATCAAAAGGAGGAGAAGAAGAAGCTTCTAAGTCTAAAGATTCTATTGATAATGTTTTAGAAGATAAATAAATTTACTGTCTTGTTTTCAAGTTATTCTGAATTAAAAAAAGAATTGAACAACAACAGCACAACATGTGTTGAAGTTGTCAATAGTTATATTGCAAAAATTGAAGAGAAAAAGCATTTGAATGCTTTTCTTGAAGTTTTTGAAGAATCTGCCCTTGCGCAAGCAAAATTGGTAGATGAGAAGTTAGCCAATAATACTGCCGGTAAATTAGCTGGTTTTGTCATTGGAATTAAAGACAACATCTGTTACGAAGGACATAAGGTTACTTCGGCATCAAAAATTCTTGAAGGATTTGAGTCTCTTTATTCTGCCACTGCGGTTGAAAGATTACTTGCGGAAGACGCAATAATAATAGGAAGACTTAATTGTGATGAGTTTGCCATGGGAAGTTCTAATGAGAATTCTTCTCACGGAAATGTATTAAATCCAATACAAGAAGATAAAGTTCCTGGAGGTTCATCTGGAGGTTCTGCAGCAGCAGTTGCAGCAGGATTGTGTATGGCAACTCTTGGTTCTGATACGGGAGGTTCTATCCGTCAGCCGGCTTCATTTTGTGGGGTAGTAGGATTTAAACCAACTTACGGTAGAATTTCAAGATGGGGACTGTTAGCTTACGCTTCCTCGTTTGATCAAATTGGTCCGTTTACTACTAACATAGAAGATGCAGCATTACTAACTCAAGTAATGGCAGGTAAAGATGAATATGATAGCACAGTTTCTACCAAAGAAGTAGATAATTATGTAGAATCACTTTCGTCTGATAGAAAAATAAAGATTGGAATCCCAAAACAAGTTATAGAAAGCGAAGGTTTAAATCCTGAAATAAAAGACTCTATTCTAACTTTAGTTGCTAAACTAAAAGAGAAAGGACATACGGTTGAAGAATTTGATTTTCCTTATTTGGATTATATGGTTCCAACTTATTATGTATTAACTACCGCAGAAGCTTCATCTAACTATTCTCGCTATGATGGTGTACACTTTGGATATAGAAGTCCCAATGCACACGATATAGAGTCTACTTATGTTCTGTCTAGAACAGAGGGGTTTGGAGAAGAAGTGAAAAGAAGAATAATGTTAGGGACATTTGTATTGAGCTCAGGATATTATGATGCTTATTATACTAAGGCAATGAAAGTAAGAAGATTAATTCAAGACAAGACAAACGAAGTTTTATCTGAATTTGATATGATACTAGGGCCTACAACTCCTGATACTGCTTTTAAGATTGGAGAAAATGTAAAGGATCCTATTACAATGTACTTGCAAGATATATTTACTGTTCATGCCAATTTGAGTGGGCACCCAGCAATTTCTTTACCCTTAGGAAACCATTCTAATGGAATGCCATTTGGAATACAGGTAATGGCAAAACCTTTTGCAGAAAAAGAATTATTTGCTTTTTCTAAGGAGTTGATGGAAATGTAATTAGTTACAAATCTTCATAAGTTTCAACAGGTACAGAAATACCATTGTACCATATTTGAAATTGAAAGATACTGTCTTTTACAATACCCATCTTACTTCCTTTATCTATTCTGTCACCAATATTTGGGGAGATATCTGTAAAGTTATTATACACACTTACAATGTTATTTTGATGTTGCAATACAATGGAACTTTCTGATTTTGCAATCACGGTTCCTTCCATTGCACTTCTCACTTTAGATTTTTTCTTTGCTTCAAAAGTAAGTTGATTAAGATCGCCATCTTTACGAGATTTTATTTCTCCTAAGTGTGGCTTTTCGTAATTTAATACACTAACCAAAATACTTCTAACGATAGAGTTTTTATTGGAGTTGTTCAAGTTTTCTAATTTCGATCTTAAGACAGAGTCTTCTTTTACTTTTTCAAACACTACTTTTTTGTAATCAAAAGTAGAGTCTTTTTGTAATGTGTCACCAATATCTTTAAGCAAAATAGAATCTTCTTCATTTAGGATTGCTTGTAAATTTTTAATCCATAAATCACGATTTTTACTCTGTGCCTCTAGCTTTACTAGCTTGTTTTGGTTGTTTCTGTCTATTTCATAAAGCTCCGAAGCGTTTTTTGGAAACCCAGGGATAAATCTTTTTAAAGAAGTATACGAAATCACTAAATAAACTAAAAAACCAAAAAGTAAAATAAGTGCTAAACCAACAAGAATGGAATTCCTGTTGTTTATGGAAAGAGCAAATTTTTCTTCGAAGGTTTTTGGGTCTTGAAGAATTAATTTATTTTTCTTTTTTAGATAGGCTTTTAATTGTTTAAGCTTTTGTTTCATAAAATTGAAAGTCGACTTTTGTAGTCATTTAGTTGATTAAAGATAAAATATTTTAATTTATTATCAGTTATAGTGGCAGTTTATTGATTAATTTTTACATTTACTGATTGAGAAAAAGCTAAATAGAGCCATTTTAATTCATGTCAAAACACATTACACACATATTATATATAGTTATTTTAGTTTTAGCGGTTAGCTGCTCTACTGAAAAAGACAAGCGATTAAATAGATTTTATCACAATACCACCGCTTATTACAATGGTTATTTTAACGCAAGAGAAATAATAAAATTAACAGATAAAGATTTTACTAAAAACGTAGAGGAAGACTTTTCTGTACTCGTGCCGGTAAATAGATACCCAAACGAAGAGCAATCTAAAGCCTATTTTCCAGAGATGAATAGGGCGATAGATAAAACCTCTGTTGTGATAACTAAGCATGCTATGCCTAATGAGAAAAAAGGTAGAAGAGCTAAAGATGAATATGGAAAGTGGATGGATGAAAATTGGCTAACAATGGGAGTTAGTTATTTTTATAAAAGAGAATATCCTGCTGCGATAGAAAAATTTGAATACATCATTAAGATGTATGAAAAAGATGAGACAAAATATTATGCAAAACTTTGGTTAGCCAAAACTTACATAGAGATGGAGAATTATCCTAAAGCTCTTAGTTATCTTAATGAAATAAAAGTAGAAAAGGAGGCTAAAGAGTTAAGTGATAAAGCAGAGGCTAAAAGTAAAGGGAAGAAATACTCTAAAAAACAGAAGAAAAGAGTTAGTAAAAGATCCAAAGTAAGAGTAACAAAAAAGAGGGAAGAGACAAAAGCAGAACGTTCTTTTCTTGTTGAGTTCCCTGAGAAAATGGCAACAGATTATTTTGCTACACTTGCAGACTTTTACTTAAGAAAAGAACAGTACAAGGAATCTATACAGTTTTTGGATAGCGCTTTGAATTATGTAAAAGCGAAAAAAACAAAAGTAAGGTATAATTTTATTCAAGCGCAATTGAACCAAGAAATGGGAAATAGTGCGAAGGCTACGGAATTATATTCTTATGTAATAAAAAAGAACAACAATTACCAGATGGATTTTTATTCAAGAATTAATCGAGCTTTGTTGGCTAGTAGTTCTAATAGAGGTGCTTTAAAAAAGGAGCTAGAGAAACTGGCCAAAGACGAGAAGTACATAGAGTTTAGAGACCAAATATATTACGCTCTTGCAGATATAGAGCTACAAGATGCTAATCAAGTAGCTGGAATAGATTTCTTAGAGCAATCTGCAAGTTATCCGCCTTCTAACCCGACCCAGAAAGGAAAAACATTTAAGCGATTAGCAGATGTTTATTTTGAAAACAAAGATTATGTTCCAGCTCAAAAATATTACGACAGTACCTTAATTGAATTAGATAAGGAAAGCTTAATATATGCTCAGATAAAAGACAAAAATGAAAGTTTGACAAGGTTGGTAGGTTATATTAATAACATTGCCCTTAAAGATAGTTTGTTGCAAATTGGTCTTTTGCCAGAAAAACAAAGGAGAGATAGAGTAGAAGAAATTCTGTACAAAGAAAAAACTGAAGCAATAGAGCAACAAAGATTAAAGGAAGCTGAAAATAATGCGCCTGTTACTGCAGAAACAGGTTTGCCGGGAACCACAACTGGAGAAAAGGGAAGTTTTTGGATTTATAATGAAAAAGTTAAAGCGCAAGGTTTTAAGTCATTTAAAGCAGTGTGGGGTAACATAAAGCTAGAGGATAATTGGAGAAGATCTAATAAGAATCAACTTAGTGAAGGAACAATTGTAGATGTAAACGATTCTCCTGTTGTTGGTGATAAGGAAATTGATGATTTTTTATCCAAAGTACCTGTAACGAAAGAACAAATTACTACAGCAGAATTATCTATAATTAATTCCAATTACTTGTCTGGTCTTATTTATGCCAATGTTTTGGATAATAATCAAGAAGCGATTAAGTCTTTTAAGGACAATAAAAGTAGATTTCATCCCAATATAAGAATTGCACCTTCTTTGTATCAATTGTATGTTTTGTACCAGGATATAAATCAGAAAGAAGATGTAATTGCTGTGAAAAACTTTATTCTTTCCAACTATCCAGAGTCTAAAGAGGCAAAAATTATTCTTGATCCAAACTACGCATCTAAACTTAGTAAAGGCGAAAAGAAATATGAAAACTCTTATAACATTGCCTACAATCTTGTGATGGATGGTAAGCATAACGAAGCAATTACTTACATAGATGAAATTTTGGCGAAAGAAGATCCAAATCCATTTGAATGTAAATTGATGTTTTTGAAAGCAAGAGTTTATTCCAATACAGAGAATAAAGAAGAATTAGAAAAATCATTGGCTGCTGTAGTAGAAGCATGTCCAAATACTGAAATTGGAACCATTGCAGAAAAAGCATTGGGGAAATTGAGAAATGAATTAAATAATATTGAAGATAGCCAAGAAGTAGGGTTTGTTCTAGAAGAAAAAACGGTTCATTATTTTGCTATAGTAGTGCCGCTTTCAGAGGATGTGAACAAGTTAAAAATTGCTTTGAGTAATTTTAATAGCACCTCTTTTGATGAGAAAGGACTTAAGGTTTCTGCAGTTGGACTTAATAGAACGCATCAAACCATATTGGTAAAACAGTTGGACAGTAAAGAAGAGGCACATAGTTATTATGTAGCATTTAAAGTGAATCCAAAGATGAAGGAATTTATCACTAAGTTTGAGTATTTTACGATTACACCTAAAAATTATTCTATTCTTTTTCAAAAGAAAGATTTGAAAAAATATCGTGAATTCTACAACATTAATTATTTATAGAAATGAAAAATAAATTAATTTTTGCAGGGTTAATTGTATTCCTAATTTCTTGTTCTAGTAAGAATAAATTAGATGTAGATGTTTCTGACCAACAAATAGAACTCTCTGTTTCTCGATTCGATCAAGAGCTTTTTGAAGCCGACATATACAATCTTAAAGAGTTGAACTCTAAATGGACTAAAGATTACGGATTGTTGTATGAGTCTTTTATTTCTCAAATGTTGAACATGGGGTTGCCACAAGACCCAATGATTACCTATAGAATTGAGAAGTTTTTGACGGACTCTACTATAAATTTGATCAAGGATGAGTTAAATCAAACTTATTCGGATTTTGGAGCTTACGAACAAGAATTAAAACAAGCATTTAAACATTACTCTTATTATTTTCCAGAAAAAGAGATTCCAAAGATCGTAACATTTTACTCTAATTTTAGCGGGGCAAAGTCGTTTCCATATGCAGATACATTGGGAATAGGACTTGATATGTTTATAGGAAGAAATAGCGAAATAGTAAAATTATTACCTCCAGATATCTATTTTCAATACGCAAAAGATGACATGGATCCTGAAAACTTAGTTTCAGAAACTGTTAAAAGTTGGGTTTATTATAATTTTTCTGACCGAATGGAATACATTAATAATGCTAATTACGGCTTACGACAAGATTTTCTTTCTTCTATCATTTATCATGGAAAAATGATGGTGGCTGTAGATGCTATGATGCCAGAGAAATCTATTGCAACTAAGTTTGAGTACACACAAGAAGAAATAGATTGGTGTGAACGAAGTGAGAAGCAATTGTATGAAAATTTAATTGAATATAAGCTCATCTACTCGAAGAACAACAAAGAGATAGCTGCTTATATCAATCCGGGAAGTTTTACGCCAGGATTACCACCAGAGTCACCAGGAGGAATAGGTAAATGGATTGGTTATCGAATGGTGAAGCAGTTTTATGATGAGAACGATATTTCGCTTAAGGAATTACTCACAACAAAAGGAGATGAAAGGAAGATATTAAGTTTTTATAAGCCTTAATTAAACCAATTTAAAAAGTATTGAAAGATGAAACAGAATAGTAAGAAAATTATGATTTTGCCTTTTGTTTTAATGGTAGCAATGAGCTTTTCGCAGAGTAAAGATTGGTTTTTGTTAAAGTCGAACCAATTTGGTTATGAGATAAAATTCCCTGAAAAACCGACTAAAAATAATCAGGTTATAGATTCTGAAATTGGAGAACTTACCTTGAATATATTCTCCTATGATGCGTCCCAGTCGAGTATTGATGAGAATTTAATATACATGGTGAATTGTACTGTTTACCCAGCCTCTTTGGTGAATTCTGACAGTACAGAAATACTTTCGGAATTCTATCGAAATTCAATTGATGGAGCAGTATCTAATGTTAAAGGAAAATTGCTTTCAGAAAAAGTAGTCGTTTTAGGAGCGTATCAAGGAAGAGAAGTTGAAGTAGATTTTAGGGATGGATTGGCAGTAATAAATATGAGAATGTTCTTAGTTGAGAACAAAATGTATTTAATGCAAACGATTACTAAAACAGATAGTTACTCAAACAAATCTATCTATAAGTTTATGAATTCATTTAAGTTACTTTAAATAAAGTTTCAAGTCTTATTTCAATCCGTATTCCTTTATTTTACGGTAAAGGGTTCTTTCAGA
>CAXIAX010000005.1:0-59676 GCA_964021785.1 uncultured Flavobacteriales bacterium | reverse complement strand
ATGCTAATTATTGCATTAGCCAAAGAGGGAATGGTAGGGATAAAACTATTTTGATAGAATAAGAAAACAGGAGAAGTAGCGGCAAAAATGGTAATAAAAAGAGCTTTTAATTCATTGTTGAGGTAAAACAAAGCCAGTTTGTACAAAAAGAAAAGTCCAAGAAAACTGTATAGTAAATTGTAGAACCGGACCACCCAAGGCGAATCTATCCCAGTTATTTTCATAAAAACTGCCGGAATGTAATCGTGAAAAGGAAAATCTACGGAAGTAATACTTTCTTTTTGTGGTGTTTCCCAAAAATCAGGGAACTGAGGGTTTAGTAAATAAGTTTCTGGTTCAAATAAATTTAATCCATTATTCACAAAACTTTTTGAAATGGCATACCTATCACTTTGTGCCCAAGCATGAGTGTGCGAGGGAAAATCATTCATGTGATTGTAATGAAAAATTGCTCCGAGAAAACAGATGATAATTATCGGAAACAGTTTTTTGAAAATCATTTTCATGGTTAAAATTAAGAAAAAATAGAAGAAACCATCTATTTCTTAATTAGTAGTGCTGATTTTTTTTTCAGCATCTTTATTCATCTGTCATTCCAAACTTGATTTGGAATCTTTTGTTTTACAGATAGTTGCTTTTACAAGAAGATGTTTTCGAAACTGTATCATTTAACCCTTAGTAAGAGTGATTGATTTTCATAACCTTAGATTCCAAATTAAATTTGGAATGATTCGCCTAAATTAAGTGAGAATATTAACATCATAAATACTTACCTTTGTATATCAATATTTATGATACCACAAGATACCATAGCGCAAATATTTGAATCTGCTCGAGTAGAGGAAGTGATTCAAGATTATATTACCCTCAAAAAAAGAGGAGTGAATATGATTGGGAATTGCCCATTTCATAATGAAAAATCACCCTCATTTACGGTTTCTCCTACCAAAGGAATATACAAATGTTTTGGGTGTGGAAAAGCAGGGAACGCAGTAAATTTTGTAATGGAGCATGAGCAAATGTCTTATCCAGAAGCATTGCGTCATTTAGCCAAAAAATATAGTATTGTAATAGAAGAAAAAGAACAGTCCCCTGAGCAGATGCAAGCTCAGTCAAGTAGGGAGTCTTTGCAGATTGTAAATTCATATGCTCAAAAATTCTTTTCGGATCAATTATTAAATACAGACGAAGGGAAATCAATTGCTTTGTCCTATTTCAAGGAAAGGGGGTATACCATAGAAACGATAGAGAAATTTCAGTTGGGATATAATCCCAATAAATGGGATGGATTTACTTCTGCAGCTATAAAAGCAGGGTACAAAGAGGAGCTTTTACTGAAAGCAGGACTTACCAAAGGAGAACCTAATAAAAGATTCGATTTTTTTAAAGGAAGAGTCATGTTTCCTATCCATAATATTACAGGAAGAGTAATAGCATTTGGAGGAAGGATACTAACGAACGATAAGAAAACAGCAAAATATTTTAATTCGCCTGAGAGTGAATTGTATCACAAGAGTAAAGTGTTGTACGGGCTTTACTTTGCCAAAAAAGACATGGTAAAAAAGAATGTCTGTCTATTGGTAGAAGGTTACACTGATGTTATTTCATTGCATCAAAGAGGTATTGAAAATGTAGTAAGTTCATCTGGAACTTCACTTACAGAAGGTCAGATAAAATTGATACAAAGGTATACGCCAAACATTACAATATTATTTGATGGAGATGTGGCAGGAATAAAAGCTTCTTTCCGTGGAATTGATATGATTCTAAAAGAGGGACTGAATGTAAAAGTGGTACTTTTTCCTGATGGAGAAGATCCAGATTCTTATGCAAAGAAATTAAGTAAGCCTGAGTTAGAAGATTTTATAGAAACGAATTCTAAGGATTTTATACGATTCAAAAGTGATTTATTGTTGGAGGATGCGAAAAACGATCCAATAAAAAAAGCAGATTTGGTAAAAGAGATTTTATCTACCATTGCAGTTATTAATGATGAGGTAAAACGCTCAATCTACCTGACAGAATGTTCTACAAGATTTGATATTTCTGAAAAAGCGCTCTATAATGAACTCAACAAAACACTAAGGAATAATTTTAAAACGGGTAGAAGAAGTAACGAATATAAGGCAGAAGAATTTCCGGTTCAGGAATATAAGGAAGAACCTAAAAATAGTATTTCTTTAGATGCAGGGTTGGATCATCTAGAAAAGGATGTTATTCGTTTGCTAGTAAATTACGGAGACATAGAGGTTGTATTTCGTCAGAAAGATGAAGAAGAGAAAGTGGAAGAGATTGTAATTACAACAGCTGAATATATAGTACATACTTTAGAAAATGATGAAATAAAGTTTGAAAGCTCTATTTATCAAAAAATATTCAATCATTATTCTAAATGGGTGCATGAAGAAACAGAAATAGATGTAAAAAAGCTATTTTTGAATACAGATGTGGAGTTGGTAGAAGCTGTTGTTTCTTTGAGTTCTAATAAATACGAATTGAGCTTAAATTGGAAAGAAAAGCATAGAATATATGTGACAACAGAAGATATGAACTTGAAATTTGCTTTAGAACACTCTGTTTTAGCACTACAATTAAAGAAAATTGAGATAAATATACATGGGATTCAAGAGAAGTTGAAAACAGTTGAAGATGAGCAAGAAATGATGGATTTGCTAACCTCTCAACTTACTTTTATTGAGTTAAAAAAACTGATATCGGATAAGTTAAATAGGATTATTTTAATGTAAATAAGTTTTTACACAATTAAATGTTAATGAAAAATTTGTTCTAGAATAAAATTATTTTACCTTTGCAGTCCATAAAATAAGAACAATACTAACACCTATACAAAAGTGGATACATTAAGTTACAAAACAATTTCGGCAAATAAAGAGAACGCAAACACGCAGTGGTTTGTGATAGATGCTGAGGGTCAGAGGCTAGGAAGACTTGCAAGTAATGTTGCAAAACTAGTAAGAGGAAAGCACAAAACGAATTTCACGCCACACGCAAATTGTGGAGATGTGGTAATTGTTTTGAATGCAGAGAAAATTGAACTGTCTGGAGACAAATGGAAGAATAAGACTTACATTAGACACACTGGTTACCCAGGAGGACAAAGAACTGCAACTGCTGAAGAAGTAATGGCTAAAAATCCTATTGCACTTGTAGAAAGAGCAGTGAAAGGGATGCTTCCAAAAAACACTTTAGGAAGAGAGCTTTACAGAAGTAACTTACATGTTGTTGCTGGAAACAAGCACAATCATGAAGCTCAAAAGCCGACTGCAATTAAATTAGAAGACATTAAATAATAAAGTATAATGGAAGTTATCAATACAATAGGAAGAAGAAAAACTGCAATTGCAAGAATTTATCTATCTGAAGGGAAAGGAAATGTAACAATCAACAAGAAAGATTACAAAGATTACTTTTCTACAAAATTACAACAAGGAAAAGTAGACCAAGCTTTTTTACTAACTGATACTTTAGGTCAATATGACGTAAAAATCAATGTAGATGGAGGAGGTTTTACAGGACAAGTTGAAGCTATCAGATTAGGAATCTCAAGAGCATTAGTGAAAATTGACGAAGAGAACAAACCTTTGTTAAAAGCTGAAGGTCTTATGACTAGAGATTCTAGAATGGTTGAGAGAAAGAAACCAGGACAAAAGAAAGCAAGAAAGAAATTTCAATTTAGTAAACGTTAATATATACAAACCAAAATTTTGTTTAGTATCTAAACTTATTGGACTATTCACAAGATGTGGATGCTACCAGTAATGTTGATTTATGACAGAATGTAAACAAACAACAATGAGAACAAACTTTGATGAATTATTAGAGGCAGGTGTACACTTTGGTCACCTAAAAAGTAAATGGAACCCAAGCATGGCTCCATACATTTTTCAAGAGAAAAATGGAATTCACGTAATTGACCTTAACAAAACAGTTAAGAAAATTGAAACTGCTGCCTCAGCAATGAAGCAAATTACAAAATCTGGAAAAAAGATTTTATTTGTAGCAACAAAGAAACAAGCAAAACATGTAGTTGCAGAAATAGTGAAAGAAACTAACATGCCTTTCGTAACAGAAAGATGGTTAGGAGGAATGTTAACTAACTTTTCTACAGTAAAGAAATCAATTAGAAAAATGCAAGCATACGATAAGATGTTAGCTGATGGAACAATTGATACAATGTCTAAAAGAGAAAGATTACAAAGATCTAGACAAAGAGCTAAGTTAGAAACTGTATTCGGATCTATTGCTGATATGAACAGAACTCCAGCTGCAATCTTTATCGTAGACATCAAAAAAGAAAACATTGCACTTGCTGAAGCAAGAAAACTTGGAATTCCTGTATTTGGAATGGTTGATACTAACTCAAATCCTAAAGGAATTGATTTCGTAATACCTTCAAATGATGATGCTTCTAAATCTATTGCAAAAGTAGTAGGAATTATGGCAGATGCTATAAAAGAAGGATTGGCAGAAAGATCTGCAGCTAAAGGAAAAGAAGTTGCTGCTAAAGCATAATTATAACATTACAATACATTTAAAAAAATGAAAATTACTGCATCTCAAGTAAATGAGTTAAGAAAAAAAACAGGATCAGGAATGATGGACTGTAAAAAAGCTTTGGTAGAAGCTGAAGGTGATATGGAAGCTGCAATCGACATCCTTAGAAAACAAGGACAAAAAGTTGCTGCTAAAAGAAGTGATAGAGAAACTGGAGAAGGATTAGTTATTGCTAAAACAAACGAAAGTGCAACTAGAGGATATTTAGTAGTATTAGGTTGTGAAACTGATTTTGTTGCAAAAAATGATTCATACAACCAATTGACTCAATCTTTTGTTAAAATTGCAATGGAAAATAATCCTGCAAATATGGATGAGTTTAAGGCTTTGAAATATGATGACAAAATCACTGTAGAAGAAAAGATAGTTGAACAAATTGGAGTTATTGGAGAGAAATTAGTGTTGGATTACAAAGTAATTGATGCTGAATGTGTTGTTGCTTACAACCACCCAGGAAACCAAATTGCTACTATCGTTGGATTAAACAAAAAAGGAGAAGAAGTTGAAGTTGCAGGAAAACAAGTTGCAATGCAAGTTGCTTCTATGGCTCCAGTTGCTTTGAACAAAGATTCTGTTTCTGAAGAAACTATCGCAAGAGAGTTAGAAGTTGGAAAAGAATTAGCTATACAAGAAGGGAAACCTGCAGAAATGGCTGATAAAATTGCTCAAGGAAGATTAGGTAAATTCTTTAAAGAGAATACTTTAATGGACCAAGCAATGTTTACTGACAACAAGAAGAGTGTTACACAATTCTTACAAGCAACTGATAAAGATTTAACTGTTACTGGATTTGAAAGAATTTCATTAAGTTAATTATTATTTTTATATAAAAAAGAAGAGAGAATTTATAGTTCTCTCTTTTTTTTGGCTTAATTTTAAGCAGTGGATGATTTTTAGAACAAAAAACTTAGAAAAATAGACAATATGAATTTCAAAAGAGTATTACTAAAACTGAGTGGAGAAGCCTTGATGGGTGATAATCAATTTGGGATTGACAACAAAAGACTGGATGTTTATGCCAAAGAAATAAAAGATGCTCACGCACAGGGGATAGAGATAGCAATAGTAATTGGAGGAGGTAATATTTTTAGAGGTGTACAAGCCGAAAAAGGTATTATGGAAAGAGTGCAGGGAGATTACATGGGAATGCTAGCAACCATGATTAATGGGCTTGCTTTACAAGCAGCATTAGAAAGTAACGGAATGAAGACGAGACTTATGTCTTCTATAAAAATGGAACAAATAGCTGAGCCATATATCAGAAGAAGAGCAATTCGTCACCTTGAAAAAGGAAGAATTGTTATTTTTGGAGCTGGTACAGGAAGTCCTTATTTTACAACAGATTCAGCAGCTTCTTTAAGAGCAATAGAAATTGAAGCGGATGTGATTTTGAAAGGAACAAGAGTAGATGGTATCTATTCTGCGGATCCAGAAAAAGATCCAACTGCTACTAAATTTGAAAGTATAACTTTTGATGAAGTATATGAGAAAGGATTGAATGTGATGGATTTGACAGCATTTACTTTATGTAAAGAAAATGACTTGCCAATTATTGTATTCGATATGAATAAACCTGGTAACCTTAATAAAGTTGTAAAAGGGGAAGAAGAAGGAACTTTGGTAAAAGGATAATTTTTTTATATTTGTAATTAATAAAATAAGTATGACAGAAGAAATACAAATGGGAATTGATGAGGCAAAAGAGCAAATGAGCCAAGCTATTTCTCACTTAAACTCAGAATTAACGAAAATTAGAGCTGGTAAAGCTAATCCATCAATGTTGGATAGTGTTTATGTGGATTATTATGGATCTTCAACTCCTTTATCGCAAGTTGCAAATGTAAGTACTATGGATGCTAGAACAATTACTGTTCAACCATGGGAAAAAGCAATGTTAGATGAAATTGCAAAAGGAATCATGAATTCTAATCTTGGTCTTAATCCTCAAAATAATGGAGAATTAATTATAATTAATGTTCCTATGCTTACGGAGGAAAGAAGAAAGGATTTGGTAAAAAGAGCCAAAGCAGAAGGTGAACATGCAAAAGTATCTATCCGAAACCAAAGAAAAGAAGCTAATGATTTTATCAAAGGTTTGAAAGATGATGGTTTATCAGAAGATACTGCAAAAAGAGCGGAAGAGGAAGTACAAAAAGTAGTAGACGTTTACTCGAAAAAAGTAGAAGACTTAATTGAAGCTAAAGAAAAAGATATCATGACAGTATAATTTTATTTTAAACTAATTTTATTTAAATCCACTTTGTTAAATACAAAGTGGATTTTTTGTTTTTATGTGACTTTTGTCACTTTGTGTTTATTGAGGAACTATTAAATTTGAATATGAAAAAGATAATGCTATTCATTTTTGTATCAATTTTTTTGTTAAACTGTAAGTCTTCCATGAAAAAGGAAGTTGCAGAAATTAAGAATGAAATAGAATTAGGAGAAAAATTATTTTTCGATCCTATTTTATCACTAGACAATACTATTTCTTGTGGTAGTTGCCATAAGCCAGAACTTGGTTTTGCAGATGATAGGGAATTTTCTTTGGGTGTAGGAGATAGCTTAGGAGCTAGAAACACTCCTTCTGTAATGAATATGGCAAGTAGATCTCATTATTTTTATGATGGAAGAGCAGCAACACTCGAAGAACAAGCAATAGGACCAATAGAAAATCCAGTAGAAATGAATTTAAATATAGATTCTGCTGTATTAAGACTTAATCAATCTCAATTATATTCGTTATTGTTCTATAAAATATATGCAGAAGAGCCTACAAAAGAAAATATGGCTAATGCCTTGGCAGAGTTTCAAAGATCGCTAGAAAGTGACGGAACGGCCCCTCATGACAAATGGATGAATGATGAAGATCCTGAAGCTTTATCTCTTTCACAACAAAGAGGTAGAGAGCTGTTTTTAGATAAAGCAAAATGTTTTGATTGTCATTTTGGTCCAGATTTTACAGGAGACGAATTTCGAAATATTGGAACCTATGATGAAAATGAATACACAGATAAAGGAAGGTTTGATGTAACTAAAGATTCAATAGATTTAGGTAAATTTAAAGTTCCAGGCCTTAGAAATGTTGCACTTACTGCACCCTATATGCATGATGGTTCACTTAAAACCTTGGAGGAAGTTATTGAGTTTTATAGTGATCCATATATGTTTGTAGAGAATCCAATTAATATGGATACTATTATGATAGAACCTTTAAAATTAACTTATGTTGAAAAGGAAGACTTAGTTAATTTTCTTCATTCATTAACGGATGAAACCAAGTATTCAAGCCAATGATATGGTATTTCTAACTGGTTGATTATTTGATTAAGGGGTTACTTTTTGCCCTATTTTTTGTATATTGATTGAAAATACTTTGTTTTAATTTAAAAGATTAAACAACTAAGCAATTAATGAAAAAACATAAAGTAAATAATATCGTTTATTTTCTGGTTTTGATTTTTTTGATATCTCCGATATTGATTAATTCACAGTCGGTTTCGAGCCGTTTTTTGTTTAAAGAAAATAAGGGCCAATTTAATGCTGCAGTTAATTTTAAATCTGAAATTTCTAACGGAGCTATGTTCCTTACAAAAAAAGGTATTCTATATTCTTTTTATGATAAATCTAACCTGGAATATGGAGAAATTGACAGAGCTAATTTTGATGCAATTGTAAAGTGTCACTCAGTAAAAATTGAATTTGAAAATTCAAATCCTTCTTTTTTGATTAAAAAAAGAAGGAAATCTACCTCCTATGAAAATTACTATAAAGGAACAGATAAGTCGAAATGGGCGAAAGAAGTTTATTCTTTTAATGAAGTAACATATGAAAATATTTATGACAATGTAGATTTTAAAATATTCGAATATGAAGGTTCGGTAAAATATGATTTTATCGTAAAACCTTTAGCAAATGTGAATGATATTAGTTTTAAATACGAAGGACAAGATAAACTATCCATTGAAGATGGAGCATTAATTATTGAAACTTCTTTACAAGATATAATAGAACAGAAACCTTACGCTTACCAAATAATAAATGGAGAGAAAATAGAAGTAGATTGTAATTTTGTAATCAAAGAAAACCAAGTTTTTTTTCAATTTCCAAATCAATACAATACTTTTTATGAATTAGTAATTGATCCCATTATTGTTTTTAGTTCTTACGTAAATTCTACTTCAGATAATTTTGGATTTGCAGCAACCTACGACACCAATGAATGCTCTTTTGTTTCGGGAATAGTTTTCGGAACAGGTTATCCAACTTCTCTTGGAGCCTATGATATAACTTGGGCCGGAGGATCTACATTTCCTTTTTATGCAGATGTTGCAATAAGTAAATTTACACCTGAAGGAGATTCGTTATTATATTCTACATACCTGGGAGGAACAGATGGAGAAGTGCCTCACAGTATGGTTACTAATGATCAAGGAGAATTGTATGTGTACGGTACAACAGGTTCCTCCAATTTTCCCATGCTAAGTTCTAGTTATGATAATTCATTTAATGGAGGGACGGGAATTACCCCAAACAGTAAGAGTACCTCTTTTAGTAATGGGAGTGATATTTTCTTAGTTAAATTTAATGCCGCAGGTACAGCTTTGTTGGGAGCTACTTTTATTGGAGGTTCATCTAATGATGGATTAAATACTGTGCTGGGATTGGCGTATAACCATGGGGATGAGTATAGAGGAGATATAGTACTTGATAATGCGGGAAATGCATATGTTGTTTCAACTACCAATTCAACTAATTTTCCAGTAATTGGAGGGGCAACAAGTCCAGGAGGCTCTTCTTCTGCAGTAGTTTTTAAATTTAATTCAACCCTTTCTGGTTTGATTTGGAGTTCTTATTTTGGAGGTTCTGGAAATGACGCAGGGCATGGAATAGCTAGAGATGCAATGGGTAATTTTTTTATTACAGGAGGAACTTCCAGTACTTCTATTGGGGCTGCAAACAATGCCATAGCCGGAGGAATAGATGGTTATTTGGCAAAGTTTAATTCTTTAGGAGTCTTACAAACTTCTAGGTATACAGGGACAGCCGTTTATGATCAGTCCTATTTTATTCAAACAGATGTAAATGATGATGTATTTATAATGGGGCAATCTCTCGGTTCTATGCCTATTTTTAGTTCAGGGCCAGTATATTCCAATGCAGGTAGTCATCAGTTTGTTCAAAAATATAATAATGCACTGACTACCTTAGAGATGGGGACAACAATTGGCAAAAATGGTACCTCCATAGATTTTTCTCCAACGGCATTTAATATTAGCTCATGCGGAATGATTTACATCTGTGGTTGGGGTGGAATTATGAATGTAAGAGCAGGAGGTTCTACTAATGGGCTGCCAACTTATAGAGCATACCAAGGAGGGAGTTCTGGAAGTGACTTTTACATTATGTTGTTAGAAAAAGATGCTAAAGCTCTTTTTAACGCAACATATTTTGGAGGAGCCACAGGTGCAGAACATGTAGATGGAGGTAATAGTAAGTTTGATGATAAAGGAAATATATACCAAGCTGTTTGTGCAGGATGTGCCTCTTCCAATGATTATCCTACAACTATGGGGTCTTGGTCCGATACCAATGGGTACAGTAATAATTGTAATGCTGCATTGTTTAAGTTTAAAATAGATACTATTTTTTCTAATCCTACAATTCCTTTTACAACAATTTGCTTTCCAGACCCTGCAAATTTTGGAAATTTGAGCGTAGGTTCAAATGCCTATTTTTGGGATTTTGGGGATGGAAATACCAGTAATTTGGAATTTCCCTCACATACCTATTCAGCTACTGGACAATATATTGTTAATTTAATTGCATACGATACAAATGGTTGTTTAGATCCCGATACTAATAAACTAGTAATAGATGTTCTTGGGCCACCCATATTGGCAACAAGTCCCAATGTAACAAGATGCCCAAACCAACCAACCTCTCTCTTTGCATATGGAGCTTCAAGCTATGTTTGGTCTCCTAGCGCTACTTTAAATAGCGCAGTTGGCTCAAATCCTACAGCAACAACTGCAGTAACTACAACTTATATGGTAATAGGGACAGGGACTTGTGGAACAGATACTGGTTATATTACTATCACAGTAAATGCAGTTCCTCCCGTGTTAAGAACTAGCCCAGATACTACAATTTGTCCCAATGATTCTGTTCGATTATTTGCTTTTGGTGCCATTAACTACAATTGGACGCCAAGTAATTCTTTATCCAATTCTACCATATACAATCCCAAAGCTGCTCCCAGTAATACAACTACTTATACAGTTATTGGATCTAATGCTTGTGGCTTTGATACAGCAAATATTGTTGTTACTACAAGGCCAATAAATTTTAATACATCTCCAGATTCAACTTTATGTTTAGGAGATTCAATGAAACTTAGGGCGGGGAGTGGCTCTTCCCATGTATGGACACCCGCAGTTCGAATTTTGAATAGTAATACTGCAAGTCCTACAGTTTTTCCGATTAGTTCTATGAATTATTACCTAGCAGCCATTACAAATGATGGGTGCGCAGGAAATGATACGGTAAGTATAACGGTAATTAATCCACCTATTCCAAGTTTGACAAATGATTTAAACAGCTGTCCTCATCAACCTATAGTGTTAACTGCAACTGGTGCAACAAGCTATGTATGGTCACCTCCCTACAAAATTTCTTCTACATCAGGAAGTACAGTAACTTCTACTACAGATACTACAACAACCTATTATGTAGATTTTTCTAATATTTGTTTTACACAGAGAGACAGTGTTACAATTACTGTGAGCAATATAAAAGCAGTGTCATCTCCAGACGATACAGTTTGTTCTTCAGATTCGGTAAATTTATGGGCTTATGGAGGAGATCAGTACACTTGGTATCCTTCAGCAAATGTTGCAGAACCTACAAATAGTATCACCAAGGCAAAATCTAATGGAGCAACAGTGTTTTATGTAGTAGTGAAAAATGGAGACGGATGTATAGATACGGCTTATACTTCAGTGGTTTTTTATCCTAAATCATTTTTGGATGCAGGTCCAAACCAAGTACTCGTACATGGGGCTTCTACCAATCTAGCAGCCACACATAGTGCAGGAAATTTCTATTGGAATCCTGATTTTACTTTATTCTGTGATACTTGTCCAAACACTACCGTTAAACCAGAAATTGCTACAGATTATATTGCAAACTTAGTCGATACTTTTGGTTGTATTATTACCGATACCGTAAGAATTTTGATGGATGGAAGTATCTATATTCCAAATTCATTTAGTCCAAATAGGGATTATAAAAATGAAAAATTCATTATATATGGGATGGATTTAATAGAATACGATATAGAAATCTATAATAGATGGGGAGAGTTAGTTTACAAATCCCAAAATATTAATGACTCTTGGGACGGAACTTTTAAAGGTAAGTTAGTACCAATAGGTACCTACGTTTGGAAATTAACCTACTTGGATGCAAGATTACTTCGAACCATTAAATACGGTCATGTAAATGTATTAAGATAGCTTACCCAACACTTCCTTCAAGAGAAATCTCAAGTAGTTTTTGAGCTTCTACTGCAAATTCCATTGGGAGTTTATTCAAAACATCTTTGGCATAACCATTTACAATAAGGCTAATAGCTTTTTCTTCGCTAATTCCTCTTTGCTTACAATAAAATAGTTGGTCTTCTCCAATTTTAGAAGTAGTAGCTTCGTGTTCTATTTTAGAACTACTGTTGTTACACTCAATGTATGGGAAAGTATGTGCTCCACACTCGTCTGTCATTAGCAATGAATCACATTGCGAGAAGTTACGAGAGTTAGTAGCATTCTTG
Source organism: uncultured Flavobacteriales bacterium (assembly GCA_964021785.1). GTDB lineage: Bacteria > Bacteroidota > Bacteroidia > Flavobacteriales_D > CAJJDF01 > CAJJDF01. The sequence goes on along the minus strand of CAXIAX010000005.1, from coordinate 47,273 downwards.
TTTATTTGAACCAATCCTCTGTAAGAATTTTGACTTTTACCAGCCGAAACACCTTTAGAGATTATGGTACTTTTTGAGTTTTTACCCAAGTGAATCATCTTAGTTCCTGTATCAGCCATTTGGTGATTATTGGTAACCGCAATAGAGTAAAATTCTCCTATGGAAGAATCTCCTTTAAGTATACAAGAAGGGTATTTCCAAGTAATTGCCGATCCCGTTTCTACTTGTGTCCAAGAAATTTTTGATTTATATCCATCACAAAGACCTCTCTTTGTAACAAAGTTAAAAATACCTCCTTTTCCATCTTTATCTCCAGGATACCAGTTTTGTACTGTAGAGTATTTAATCTCTGCTCCAGCCAATGAAACTAACTCAACAACTGCAGCATGCAATTGGTTTTCGTCTCTCATTGGGGCAGTACATCCCTCCAAATAACTTACATAACTTTCTTCATCTGCAATAAGTAAAGTTCTTTCAAACTGTCCTGTATTTGCTTCGTTTATTCTAAAATAGGTAGATAATTCCATAGGGCATTTAACTCCCTTTGGTATGTAACAGAAAGATCCATCTGTAAACACAGCTGAATTTAATGCAGCATAAAAATTATCAGTTTGTGGCACAACAGTTCCCAAATATTTTTTAACTAACTCTGGGTGGTTTTGTACAGCATCACTAAATGATCCAAATATAATTCCTAATTCTCCTAGTTTTTCTTTGAATGAAGTAGCAACTGATACAGAGTCCATTACAAAATCTACAGCAACTCCTTGTAGTTTCTTTTGCTCATCCATAGAAATTCCAAGCTTATCCATTGTAGCTTTTATTTCTGGATCAATATCTTCCCAGTTTTTTTCTTCTTTAGATGGCGAAGAATAATAAATTATATCTTGAAAATCTGGTTTTTCATATTTCACATGAGCCCAATCTGGCTCTTCCATGTTTTTCCAAATTTCAAATGATTTCAATCTAAAATCAAGAAGCCACTCCGGCTCATTTTTTTTACTAGAAATCAATCGAATAATATCTTCGTTAAGTCCTTTAGGAATCTTTTCAGATTTTACATCTGTTGTAAATCCAAACTCATATTCTTGAGTTTTCAAGTCTTCCTTTAAATCGTCTTCTGTATATTTAGTATTCATTGCTGTTGCTTAAAAAAAATTATAGAGAAAAACTCTCTCCACATCCACACGTTCTATCTGCATTAGGGTTTGAAAATACAAATCCTTTTCCGTTCAATCCTCCCGAGTAATCTAGTTCGGTCCCGATTAAATACAAATAGCTCTTTTTATCTACTACTACTTTTATTCCGTTATCTTCTATCTCTTTGTCAGTTTCGTGAATTTGATTGTCAAAATTAAGTTCGTACATTAATCCAGAACACCCACCTCCTTTCACTCCAACACGGATAAAGTAGTCTATTTGCCCCTCATCTTCCATAAGACGAATGGCTTGTTTTTTTGCGTTATCACTTACTTTAATCATTGCGTTATTATTTATAATAATTCTACATAGCAAAAATAGTCAAAAAAACTATGGCTTGTAAAGGAAAGTAAGGTTTATTTTAATTAATTATGGAGTCCAAAAACGAATAGATTCTTAAAACTTGAATCCAACAAATTCAATATTTTGTTCCTTCGTTATTTGGCTAAGATTTTTCTTTTTTAATTTAGATTCTGCCCAAGCAAGACAATTGAAGTATTCGAAAGGAATATTTTCAAAAGTACTTTTGGTTTCGGCATTCAAACTAGTAACAAGGCTTTCCAATTGGTCTTCCATGTCGTATTTGTCAAAATTAAATCCACTTACTTTTTGTATAAATTTCAATACAATTGTTTCGTATTCAAATAGTTTGTTTCTTGTCTTAAGAAATCGTTTGGTAGATTTTATCGTGTAGTTTACTAATTCTTTGTTGTCTAATTCTAGATGAATAAATAGATTTAAAATCTCGGCAAAGGAATAAATTTCTTGAGCCTTGTCTATATCAATATCGTTAAGTAAACTATTGGTCCATCTTAATGATTCACTAAATTTATCTTGAATAAATAGAATGTGAGCCATGTTGTAGTACAAAAACGCTAATCGCGAATCATTTATTTTTTGCTTGTTTTCATCTATAAAAGAACAAATTACAGGGTATAATTTATCAAACTCTTTAAAGTCGCAAGTTAATTTTACGAGTAAAAGCTCCAGACTTAGCAGGCTAGATTTAATCTTCAATACTATGTCCTTGCTGCCATTCTCCTCTTGAGTTTTGTAAAGTATCTTGAGTTTATTATATAGTTCTTGAGCTTGTTCTATGTCCGAGTTTTTCATTGATAAATATACTCCGTTCGTCAAAGTAGAAATAAGAATGTTGGGTTCATCAGAGAATTCATTCGGATTTTCCTCAATCAGTTGAATCGTTTTCAATACCGACTTTAAACTACTTTTATAGTCATAAATAGCAAAGAAATATGCACCCTGTATGTGGTTGAATAAATAGTGTAATCCAATTTTATTCTTTGGAATTTTTATTTCAGATACTTTTTTTCCAATTTCATTTTTCAATAAGTTTACTTCTTCCTCAGATCTGGCTCTACCTATTTTGTTTAGCTGCTGAAATAGTAAGGACTTTAGCTCCCATAGTTGAGATTTTATAGTTACTGTTTTTAAGATGTCTTGTTCTTCTGCAGAAATGGATTTAATTTTAGATGCATCTACAGATTGATAATTGTCTTTCTCTATCAATTGTTTCTCCCAAATTATTAATTCGGCAAGTAAGTTGTTCTTGTTGTATTTAACAGCTTGTTTTTTTGCCGATAATATTCTTTTTTTACATTGTTTGTATAATGACTTATTAAAGAGAATTTCAATGTAATGTAGTTCATTACGAATTAATTGGTCTTTTGATTTTTCGGAATAGTAAGCATCAAGACTTTTTAGAATAGTATCGTAAAGTCTGGCTTTGGTAATAGAAAACTTATTTGTAAATGCTTTGTTTTTAAGTTTACTTAATAATTCCTCTTCGTCATAGGAATCCATTTTTTCCATCATGTCAAATAACACTTGCGCATTGTTTGGTGAAGAAGTGGAAGAGGTGTGTCTAGCTACAAATAATTTGAAATACCTTTTTTCGGCTTTTGATAAAGACTTTATCAATTGGAATACATGGTCAGAATATTTGTTTGCCATTCTCTATATTTATTAAGTTAGAAATTAATGAGCATAAAAAAAACCATCCACGACAAATCGGGATGGTTTTAAAACATATTGTTTAATCTAGATTTTAGCTTTTTTGTTTGTTTTTTCTTTATCTTCTTTTTCAGGATCTGTAATGTCACCTGTTTCATTAGTACCTCCACAATTAGAACCACAATCACTAACGATTATAAGTCCAGGATCTCCTGTAAATTGAGAAGATTCTATAGTGTCAGAAGAAGATGCAGGACTAAAAGGCTGTTCTTTTGAACAACTGAATAGCGATACAGCAGCTAAAATTCCTATGTAAATTATTTTTTTCATCTTGTTATCTTGTACTAATATACAAATTTTTGTTTAATCTGTTAGAATTTTCTTCGTTAATTATTTAATGGTACTTATTTTTAGTTTAACGAAGTGAGAAATTAACTGGCAATACAAATCTTACACGTACTGGTTTTCCTCTTTGTTCTCCTGGTTGCCATTTAGGCATTTTCTTAACGGCTCTTTTAGCTTCTTCGTCACAACCACTACCTATACCTCTTATAATTTTGATATCTGTAATTGATCCATCTTTTTCTACTACGAACTGAACGTAAACTTTACCTTTTACTCCAGCTTCTCTAGCCATTTGAGGGTACTTAATGTTGTTTCCTAAGTATTCAAATAACTTTTCGTCACCTCCCGGGAAACTTGGTTGTTTTTCAACCACAGTAAATATTTCTTCCACTACAGGTGCTTCTGGTTCTTCAAATATTTCTATTTCTTGATCCACTTCTTTCACCTCAACAATAGCTTCTTCTTTCAGTTCGATTTTATCATCAACTACCTCAATCACTTCCGGCTCTGGTGGTGGTGGCGGTGGTGGTGGCGGTGGTGGTGGTACTATGTTTTCTAGCACTACCATTTCAATGATTTCATCTTCCATACCGGCTTTTTCCTCTGGTAAGTCTCTCTCGCCAATATTGGCAGACCTTAACTCAAAAGTTAACAAGATAAGAATAGAAGCTGCCAGTAAACCTAATAAGAATAGGGATACTTTTTTTCTTTCTATACTTGCTTCCTCTGTTTTTTTTAATTCCATGTTGTAAGTATTGTTGTGATGAAAATACTAAATTTTTATCACAATCGTATTAATTCAAATTGAATTTTAAGAAATTTTATACATTTCTTACTTATCCAATAAGTGCTTTGTAAGCTTCAGCATCTAATAATTCACCTATTTGTGAGTCATCAGCAATTTTTATTTTTATCATCCATCCTGCATTGTATGGGTCTTCATTCACAGCTTCTGGAGTTTCTTCCAATTTAGAATTGAATTCAATAATTTCTCCTGAAATTGGCATGAATAAATCAGATACAGTTTTAACAGCTTCAATAGTTCCAAAAACCTCTTCTATTTCTAATGTTTCTCCTTCAGTTTCTATTTCTACGTAAACGATTTCTCCAAGTTCACCTTGTGCAAAATCTGTAATTCCTACAGTAGCTATATCTCCTTCAATTAAAACCCATTCGTGGTCTTTTGTGTACTTTAAATTTTCTGGTGTATTCATTTTGTAAATTGTTTTTCCAAAAATAAACAAATTATTTAAGCTAGTACACTTTTTATATTAATTTGTTGCACTTTTTTCTTGCTCATTGTAAATAGAATAACCGAGTCCTACTAATCTTCAGACCCGGCTTTCTTGCCCTATGTTTAATGTGTTATTATTTTGCTTTTAATGGGTTTACTAATCCTTCCCATCCTGTAAGTGTTGCCTTTACTGATCCTACAGCAATTTTTGTTTCCAATAATACAGGTACTTTGTTGTTGTCATTTGTTACCCATATTGTCATACTCTCTTCATCTTCCCATACTCTCCCTTTCATCATTAATGGTCTTAATTTTATACAATCAAATTTTCCTTTTCTAGTCTTGATTGTTTCAGTGCCTAGGTATTTTATTTTGAATGGAAATACTTCGTTATCTATAAACATGTCCATTTCAAATTCGGTATTAACTTTTGCATTTTTGTAATCTAATGTTCTTGCATAATAAAATGAAGATAACATGTCCTGAATTCCTGCAGGGACATCATATTCTTTTTTGTCCTGTGTTTTTACTTTTTTAGTGTCTTGTTTGAAAATGTAATCTTGGTTTATTTTAAACCCTCCTTCATCTACTCTTCTTATAAACATCCATGGAAATACTCCTTCAGAGTCAATATAGCTTTCGTATCTATCCCTAACTTTGAATACCCAATTAAAAGCTCCTAAAGTTCTTCCGGTTCCAACTACGTGTAGTAGACTTCTTCCTTTTACTTTTTTGTCGGTTCCTTTAACTTCTAGTATTGCTTCTCCTGCATCTACTAATCCGTAATGCATTCTATAGGTTAGTTTTTCTCCAGCTTTAAAAGCATTGTGTGCTATAGTTCTGTATTTAGCTGCTTTTTCTGCTTTTATAGCTTTTATTTCTCCATTTGCTAATGCATTTGAGCTAGATGATAAAAGCATACTTGCAATAAGTATTCCTGATATTTTGATTGTTTGGGCTAAACGTTTCATAATTTTTGTTTTATTCTTTGGTACTAATAAAACAAACAATGTGCCAAATTATTTTGTAGTCTCTCTTTTTTGAAACAAATAGTATAAATTTACCAATACAATAAAGGAGTTTAGAAGGTAAATTGGGGGTTGGCTCAGTAGTACTCCATAAATGATAAATAAGATAGCTCCAATTAAATTCAAAAGCCTTAGCTTTCTAATGTCTTTCATTAAAAATGAGATTCCAATAAGTGCCATGGCTAAGTAGCCTAGATATTCTATAGTAGTTTCGCTCATTCTTAAAAGTAAGTATAATTAAACTTTTTAATTTTAATAGAGTTATTTATTTTGTTTTTAGACAAAACTGCTTGTAGATTCCCTGTTCCTTCGGCATATAATAATTCTGTCACTTCAATTTCTGATCTCCACTTGGCACTGTATTTAGAGTAGCCTACTAGTCTTAAATTAGAATCGTAATAGAAATGGTAGTAATAGTCTGGATATTGAGAATATTCCTCAACCATTTTGGTAAGTAGGTTATCCTTGTAGGTATATTCATAGCTAATAAATTCATTGTCCTTAGTTGGGAAACTACGTGTTTCTTTATAGGTAGAGCTATCTTTACGTGAGGTTACTAGTTTTTCAAAAACAGTTTTGTCTGTTTGGCACCATTCTGTTACTTCGTCCCCATTTGGTAAGGTAGAGTAGTTTATGTATTCTGCTCGTTTTTCTTGATAACTGTTTATTTTTATGGTAGTAAGGTTGTTGCTTATGTTATAGGAGGAACCATGAATATAGATAGAAGGTTTGTTGTCTTCGTAAAAGATACTCTGCACTTTAATATTCTTGTTGTTCCCTTTTTTTATAGTAGTAAGTTTGTTGTTTTTGTAATAACGCCATTCTACCATAGTATCTTTTTTTGTAGAGTAATTATTATTGGTATAATAATATCTAGCTATTCTGCCTTCTTCATCAAATAAATAATGTTTTACTTTTCCTTTTATTTGATTAATACCTCTAAGTTCTTTCTTTTCAAAAAAAGTAATTTCAATAGATTTAATTCTTTTCCTTTTGAGAGCTTCAGGGTTAAAGAAAGGTTCTTCTTTAATAATTTGGCCTTTTGTATTTTCTACAAATTGGGATTGTGCAAGACTTGGCAATAGCACAACTAGGCATAAAGATGCTAGTAGTGTGAAATGGCTAAGAAATGACGAATTGTATAAATTCAAAAGAGAGGGATTTTTATTAATTTACTAGTTCAGTTTACAACAATAATGCCTAAAAGTAGTGAATTGGTTTTTTATGGAATTAATTTCCTTTAATTAAATGTCAACTTTACCTTTATAATGAGGTTAAAATACAGATATTATAATAGATATTTTTAATATCTTTACTAAAATATTGAATCGTGATAAAAGCAAAAGTAAATCAATCAGAATTTGATGTAGAAATCGTTTCTGAGAATGAAGTTAACCTAAATTCAGAATCCAAAAAATTGGATATTATTTCTTTATCGGAATCTAAAAAGCATTTAATTCTAGATAATAAATCTTATAGTATCGAGAATGTATCTTTTGATAAAGAGAAAAAGGAAGCGGTATTAAAAGTAAACAATAGAACTTATAAAGTTTCGCTTAAGGATAAGTATGATTTATTACTGAAGGAACTTGGGATGAGCAATATGGCTACCAAAGTTGTAAAAGATGTAAAAGCTCCAATGCCAGGACTAGTAATTTCTATTGAGGTAGAAAAAGGGCAAGCCGTAAAAGCCGGAGATACTATTTTAATTTTGGAAGCAATGAAGATGGAGAATGTTCTAAAATCTCCGATAGACGGGATTATAAAATCTATAAAAGCAGAAAAAGCAACTACGGTAGATAAAAATGCTGTATTAATTGAATTTGAATAAACCAAAAACTAAAAAAATGAGAATAATAAAATTAGGAGTACTTGCAATGTGTTTAGGACTGTTTTCTTGTGGAGAAGAAAAAGTAAAAGAAGAAGTGACTGGAGCAAACGAGGTAAAATACCAAATAGATGCCGAGTCAATTTCTTTAAACTGGACAGCTTATAAAACAACTGAAAAAGTAGGGGTAAGTGGAGAGTTTGGAAAAATAAACATCACAGCCTCAGAGTTAGCAGATGAAAAAGAAAAAGCAATTAATAACGTTTCTTTTTCTGTTCCAGTTACTAGTCTTTTTAGTAATAATTCAATAAGAGATAATAAATTAATTAATCTGTTTTTTGGAGTTATGGACAATACAGAATTCTTAACAGGAACTTTTCACGGACATGGAGCAAACATGGAAGAAGGGAAAGGTGTTATGGATTTGACTATGAACGGAAAAACATGTGACGTGCCTTACGATTATACAATGAAAGGAGATTCTATGTTTATTTCTACTACTGTTAATGTAATGGAATGGAATGGACAGGAAGCAATGGATTCATTGAATGTAGCTTGTTTTGATTTACACAAAGGAGCAGATGGAGTAAGCAAAACATGGAGTGAAGTAGATATTAATGCTTCTGTAGTTATTGCAACCAAGTAATTTTTAACTAAATTTAGTGCCATCAATCTTATTTTTAGGTTGGTGGCTTTTTTTTACCCTTATGTTACATAACCTAGAAATATCTTTCTCACAAATAGAGGATTACAAAAACAAGAGGTTCTTACTCGCAATTAGTGGAGGAGTAGATTCCATGGTTTTGCTGTCTTTATTTTCGTCAAAGAAATTAAATTTTGGAGTGGCTCATTGTAATTTTCAATTGCGAGCATCAGAAGCAGATAAAGATCAGCAACTGGTAAAAAAGCAATCGGAAATTGAAAATGTGCAATTTCATACCGTACATTTTGATACCCTTGCTTACAAAAAGAAACATAAGTTATCTACACAAATGGCTGCAAGGGATTTGAGATATACTTGGTTTGATGAAATAAAAAAAGAATTTGGATATGATTATATTGTAACTGCCCATCATTTAGATGATAATGTAGAGACAGTATTACTAAACCTAACCAGAGGAACTGGAATTAACGGTATAGTAGGGATGAAAACAATTTCTAATTTTATTTTTAGGCCAATGCTTACTATTTCCAAAGAAAGTATAAGAAACTATGCGGCCGAATATAATGTGAGATTTAGAGAAGATCAAAGCAATGAATCTAATGATTATAAAAGAAATAAAATAAGGAACCAAATAATGCCATTATTTCAAGAGATGAATCCATCATTTACCGAAACTATGGGGCAGAATATTGCTCATTTCGAGTCTATTAATACTATTTATACCAAGGCTGTAGAGAAGCAATTGAGTGACTTTGTTATTAAAACAAAGGGAAATGCGTTTTACATTAATATTGAAAAAGTAAAAAATAAAACTCAAATTTTGTATGAATTTTTAAAACGATTCGACTTTAATTACTCACAAGTAATTCAACTTAACACCTCTCTGTTAGATGAAAATGGAGCGGGAAAGTATTTTTATTCTTCTCGATATAAGTTGCTTGTGGATAGGAGCGAATTGATAGTATCACCAGATGTAAACTCTGAAAACGTAGTAGTAGAGATAAATAAAACACAAAAAGATGTAACTTATCCCCTAGAACTAACGTTTAAGAAATTACCGAATGAAAAAAAACACCTGGTTTTAGATTCCTCTCAAGCTTTTTTGGATGCAGATAAATTATCGTATCCTCTTCAATTAAGAAAATGGAAAAGTGGAGATTCGTTTAAGCCATTTGGAATGGTAGGAAAGAAAAAGATAAGTGATTATTTGATTGATGAAAAATTATCGAGAATTGAAAAAGAAGAAACGTACGTTTTGATTTCAAATTCAGAAATAGTATGGCTTGTAGGTCATAGAATAAATGATGATTATAAAATTTCAAATGACACTAAAGAGATGTTAAACATTATATTACGATAAAAAAATGGAAAATTTAGTAACAAAAAAAATAGAAAAAGAGGAAGTGGCAAATTTAAACTTCCCGTCTAAACCAATAAAATTAAGAAGCGCAGAAGAGCAAAAATCTTTGGTTCAAAAATTAAAAAAAGCAGAACAATTAGGAAATTTATTTCACAATAAAATAGAAATTGTTTTTCAAGATGAAGAAGGATTAAAAGAAGTGAATACAACAATATGGGCCGTTGGGGAAGATCATATCTTACTTAAAAAGGGAGTTTTTATTCCAGTAAACAGAATTGTCTCTATAGTTTTGTAGTAGGTAAAGTTATTTTTTGTTAAACAAAAAATAATAATACAATAAAATGTTTTATCTTTAGTTTCTGACAGAAAACAATCGAATATATGGCTTTTCAAGCGGGTGAATTATTGGCTAAGGTTAACAGCCCAGAAGATTTAAAAAAATTAATAACTATTGACGAATTACCTCAATTCTGTAAAGAATTAAGGCAATTTATAGTAGATGTAGTTTCTGAAAAAGGAGGGCATTTTGGAGCAAGTTTAGGAGTGGTAGAATTAACTTCTGCTTTGCATTATGTGTTCAATACTCCTTATGATCAATTAGTTTGGGATGTAGGTCACCAAGCATATGGCCATAAAATAATCACGGGAAGAAAAGATGTTTTTGATACTAATAGAGTGTATAAAGGGATAAGTGGATTCCCAAAAAGAAGTGAAAGTGAATATGACACTTTTGGTGTAGGTCACTCATCTACTTCTATTTCTGCAGCATTGGGAATGGCAGTAGCCAGCCAAATAAAAGGAGAACAAGAAAGACAACACATTGCCGTTATTGGTGATGGAGCTATGACAGCAGGATTGGCATTTGAAGGATTAAATCATGGTGGGATAGAAAACTCTAACATGATTGTAGTTTTAAATGACAACTGTATGTCTATAGACCCAAATGTAGGAGCTTTAAAAGAATATTTAAGGGATTTATCGGCTTCGCAACCTTACAATAAGGTGAAGGATGAAGTGTGGAATTTATTAGGAAAACTAAGTTCTTTTGGGGCAAGTGCACAGCAAATTGTACATAAAGTAAGTGATGCGCTTAAAGGAAGTATTTATCAAAAGAGTAACTTTTTTGAATCATTAAACTTTAGATATTTTGGACCTGTAGACGGACATGATTCTCAAGCAATGGTAAAGTTATTTGAAGAAATAAAACACTTACCTGGGCCAAAAATCGTTCACTGCTTAACCGAAAAAGGAAAAGGATTTAAGCCTGCAGAAGATGGAGATACTACGGTATGGCACGCTCCTGGGGTTTTTAATAAAGAGACTGGAGAGATTGTAAAAGTAATTCCTAAATCTACGGATGCACCTAAATTTCAAGATGTATTTGGACATACTATAGTAGAGTTAGCAGAGAAAAATTTGAAAATTGCAGGAGTAACCCCGGCAATGCCAACAGGTTGTTCTTTAAATATAATGATGAAAGCAATGCCAAATAGAGCATTTGATGTAGGTATTGCAGAACAGCATGCAGTTACATTTTCTGCAGGATTGGCTACTCAAGGATTAATACCTTATTGTAATATTTATTCTTCATTTATGCAAAGAGCTTATGATCAAGTTCTTCATGATGTTGCAATTCAAAATTTGAATGTAGTATTTTGTTTGGATAGAGGAGGATTGGTAGGAGCAGATGGTCCTACACACCACGGAGCTTATGATTTGGCCTATATGAGAAGTATACCAAACATGACAGTCTCTGCACCTATGGATGAATTGGAATTAAGAAACTTAATGTATACTGCTCAAGCAGATGAAAATGGTCCATTTTCTATTCGTTACCCAAGAGGAAAGGGGATTACACCAGATTGGAAAAAACCGTTTCAGAAATTAACTATTGGTCAAGGAAGAAAATTGAAAAATGGTACTGATATTGCTATTTTGACAATTGGAATAACAGGAACTTTTATTGCTAAAATAGAAAACGATTTTACAGAAAAAGGATTAAGTGTGGCTCATTATGATATGAGATTCTTAAAGCCTTTAGACGAAACAATTTTACACGAAGTGTTTTCTAAATTCGACAAAGTAATTACCGTAGAAGACGGAACTATTGTTGGAGGATTGGGAAGTGCAGTGCTAGAGTTTATGGTAGATAATGGCTACCAGGCACAAGTGAAAAGATTAGGTATTCCAGATAGATATATAGAGCATGGAACTCAAGCAGAACTTTACAAAGAATGTGGTTTTGATGCAGCTTCTATTTTAGAAAATGTGGAAGAAATGGTGAAGAAAGCAACAATAGTTAAGTCTATTGGGAAGTAAAATAGTTTTAAACCAACTTTTCTAATATTTTAAACATATTACCATCACTAGGTTGGCATCCATTTTTTAGCATGAAGAATAATTCTTCTTCTCGCTTTTTGGTGTATTCTTTGCTAGTTCGGTAGGCTTTTATTTTTACTTTATTTTCTTCAATGGCTTTAAGCACAGCATCTTTGTTCAAGAAAGAAACAGAATCACTTTCTAGTCCTATTAATTCGGCCTTTTCTTTACCGTAGTAAAAATATTTAATGTCATTTTCTGTGGCAAATTCAATGTATTCCATTTTTATAAGAACGGAATTGTATATCACATCACTGAAACTAGAAATAAGTTTATTTACTTTTTCTTGGTCAGAGTTTTTTATGTCAATCCATAACTCAGAATCTATACCATTTACAGCTAAGAATTCTTTAAATTCTTGTTCAAAATGTTTTAATTCATCAATCGTTAATTCTCTATAAGTTGGCATTGTTTATTGTTTTTGTGTCGCAAAGATATTTAAACTTTAATAAAATTACTTTTTCAAAGTAATTCTAAATGTTGTTCCTTGATCTATTTTTGAATTAAGAACAATTATTTTTCCTCCAAGTTGTTCTTCTACAATTCTTTTTACAAGACTTAATCCCAATCCCCAACCTCTTTCTTTGGTAGAGAATCCTGGACTAAAAACAGTTTTGAAATTAGAAGAAGGGATACCTTTTCCTGTGTCAGTAATGTCAATAATTACTTTAGTTTCCTTGTTTTGAATTTGATAAATTACAGCTCCTTTTTCGCCATAAATAGCATCTATTGCATTTTTGGTAATGTTCTCTATTACCCATTCAAATAGAGAAGAATTGATGTTGGCAACTGCATCTTTATCTCCTTTTACAATTAATTCTACTTTTTTAGAAACTCTCGACCTAAGGTAATCGGTAGACTCTGAAACTGAAGTGAAAATATTCTCTTCTTTCGTTTTTACAATAGAGCCAATTTTAGAAAAACGGTCCGTAATGGTGTTTAGTCTTTCTATGTCTTTGTTCATTTCTGTAATAGAAGAATCTGGAACTCCATCTGCTTTTATTATCTCTACCCAAGCCATAAGAGAGGAGAGAGGAGTACCCAATTGATGAGCTGTCTCTTTTGCCATTCCTGCCCAAACTTGGTTTTGTTCCGCTTTACGGAAAGTGCTAAACAAGAAATAAGAAACCATCAGGAACAAAAAGATTATTACTAACTGAACCCAAGGATAAAACCTTAATTGTTTTAAAAGACTAGACTCCGAATAGTAAATGTAACCTGTGTTTTCTCCAAAAGAAACCGTTATTTTTTCGTTCTCATTTGCCATTTCATATAGTGTATTGGCAATAGAAGTACTGTCTTTTAGCTTAGAAGAATCAATATTTATTGTTCTTTTGATAAGGCCAGTTGCAGAATCCACATACAAAATAGGGATAGACGCAGAACTAGCTATGAGTTCGTTTTCAAACGATTGGATTAAAGAGTCACTTTTGTTTTTTAATTCTTTTAATAATTTGGAATCACCAAAGTGGAATATTTGAGATTGGTTTGCTGTACTTTTAATTTCTATACTTTTATTTTCCCTTTCCCAAGTGTATAATAGTTTTCTTAGAGAATCTTTAAATAATCTAGAGTTTAACACAGAATCCTCCAGTAGTTCTAAATTTCTTCCTTCATAATAACGTTCTACCCGGTTGTTCTTGTAGGTTACGTTTTCTATTATTAATGGGATTTGATAATCCTTAGTCATGAAGTAACTAACAAAGGTATAATCGTTAAATTCTCTTGTTGCTATTTCGTTTGTTGCGTACGTAAAATCCTTAATGTTATCCTCCTCCTCAGCTTTTAGTTGCTCAAAAGTTTGATTAGTAAGGTTTACTAATTGGGCTTGTTTTTTTACAGTTTCACTCCATAGTTTCACCCTTAATTTTTCTTCGTCCTGTATTTTTGAAGCCAAATAATTGGTATACCAAAGTGAAACCCCAATAATGATTATGGCTACAATGGATAGAATAACCTTCCATATTTGTTTGGTTGAATATAATTTTTTTGATTTCAAATTTTAGAATTCAGATTTAGAAATGAAAATACAACAATTTTGTGAGGTCTACTTACTTTGGTTTTAGTACCAGGTTCTCTAGCATAAAATAAATTCCTCCTACAATAAAGATAGAAACGATAAAGTATCTCCAAAAATTGTATCCTCTTGCTTTTTGTGTGGCTGCCATAAAAAAAGCTATTACCACCACTAATATTCCTATTCCAATATAGTATCCCATGTTTATTCCCAATTAAATATTTCTGCCAACCATCTGTAGGCGTCATTTCCGTTTGCAAGTAGCATTACTGACAATAAAATTAATATTCCAAACATCTGTGCTTTTTCCATAAAACTATCGCTTGGAGGTCTTCCTGATATCATCTCGTAAATTAAGAACATGGCATGTCCACCATCCAGTGCTGGAATAGGTAAGATGTTCATAAATGCGAGTACAACAGATAAAAATGCGGTTCTTTGCCAAAAGATTTTCCAATCCCAAGTGGTAGGGAAGATCTTTGCGATTGTACCAAATCCACCTACTTTCTTTACGGCTTCTTTTTTCGTAAATATTAATCTAAACTGTTTCACATAATCCGACAATGTGTTGTAGCCAAGTCTTATTCCTTCTGGCCAAGATTGAGCAAAAGTATAACTTAGGTGTGTTGGTTCAAAAAGTTTTAAATAATCTCCTGATTGTTGAAATCCAAATTTATAAGAAGTATCAAACTGTCCAGTTATTGGGATTATTTCGTTTCCACGTTTTACTTGTAATTGAAAGGTGTCAACTTTGTTTTCTTTGAATGTTTTAAGTTCTTTAATTAAGTCTTTGAATAATTCGACATTCACGTTATTAATGGATAAAATGTGATCTCCTTTTTTTAATCCAATTTCACTTCCTACAGAGTTTTCCATTACAGAATCTATTAAGTTTGGAAATTGAGGAATGAAAGCAGGAGCTTCATTTTTAAGCATAAAGTCAATTGCTTGTTCTGAGATAGTTACGTTTTTTATCTCTCCGTTTCTTTCTATTTTAAAGTTTTTGGACTGGTTGATTAAAATAGATTTATTTATTTCATTAAAATCGTCTACTTTTTCTCCTTCTACTTCTAGAATTTTGTCCCCATTCATAAAAAACTCTTCGCCTTTTATTTCATCTGCAAGAACTTCTATTCCATAAGTAAAGTCTTCGTTTTTCACGTAATCTTTCCCCCAAAAATATGCAACCATTGCGTAAAGGAAGATTGCCAAAATTACATTTACAAATACACCTCCAAGCATTACTATTAATCTTTGCCATGCTGGTTTTGTTCTAAATTCCCAAGGTTTTGGTGGCTTTTTCATTTGATCGGTATCCATAGATTCATCTATCATTCCCGATATTTTTACGAATCCACCTAGGGGTAGCCATCCAATTCCGTATTCGGTATCGCCTTTCTTAAATTTGAAAAGAGAAAACCAAGGATTAAAAAACAAATAGAATTTTTCTACTCTTATTTTAAATAAACGAGCAGGAATAAAATGCCCCAGTTCGTGTAAAACTACAAGAATAGAAAGTGCTAATATTAATTGTACGATTATGACAAATGTGTCCATAATTTGAAAGTGTGTTTATTTATCGATTAAGATTCAGTTTAATTACAAAAATCGGTAGCAAACTGTCTTGCTAGTTTATTCGATTCTATGTAATCTTCTAGGGTTGGTTTTGAGATAAATTCAGTTTTTTCGATAGTTTTCTCATTAATATCACCAATTTCCAAGAATGTTATCTTCCCGTCTAAAAATGCTTTGTTTGTGATTTCGTTTGCTGCGTTTAGCACGCAAGCAGAGTTTCCTCCAGTTTCCAATACATCAAAAGCCAATTTTAAGTTTTTAAAAGTATTTAAATCTGGTTTTTCAAAAGTCAATTCAGGATAGTCGAAAAAGCTAAAACGCTTAAAGTTCGATTTTGGTCTTTCTGGATAAGTCAAAGCGTATTGAATTGGTACTTTCATGCTTGGGATTCCCATTTGAGCCAAAATGCTACTGTCTTCAAATTGCACTGCCGAGTGAATAATGGATTGAGGATGAACGACCACTTCAATTTTTGAGGCAGGAATTCCAAATAACCATTTTGCTTCTATTACTTCCAGCCCTTTGTTCATAAGCGAAGCAGAATCTATTGTGATTTTTGCTCCCATTTCCCAGTTTGGGTGTTTCAAGGCTTGTTCTCTTGTTACACTTTTTAATTCTTCATGAGATTTCCCTCTAAAAGGACCGCCCGAAGCAGTAAGGATAATTTTTTCTATTTTATTATCAAAGTTACCGGCCAAACATTGAAAAATTGCTGAATGCTCTGAGTCTACTGGGTAAATATTTACTCCTTTTTCTTGTGCAAGTTTTGTTACAATATCACCTGCAACAACCAATGTTTCTTTGTTTGCCAACGCAATATTTTTACCTGCATTTATTGCATTAATTGTAGGTAACAACCCAGAGTAACCTACTGTTGCTGTAAGTACAGTTTCGATCTCGGTCATTTCTACTACTTGAGCAAGAGAATCTTCGCCAGCATATACTTTGATATCGTGTTCCCACAAAGCGTCTTTTACTTTTTTGTATTGCGATTCATCTACAATAACTACAGTATTGGGTTTGTATTTTAGCGATTGTGCAATTAATAAATCTGCATTTCTGTTTGCAGTTAGTGCAATCAATTCAAATTTATCAGGAAATTGCTCTATAACTTCCAATGCTTGTGTACCAATAGATCCTGTAGATCCCAAAATTGCGATTCCTTTTTTACTCATAGTTTATTCGTTTTGCAAGAGGTAAAGTTAGGGTTTTTTATACTTTAATTATAAAACAATTTCTTCCATAAAATCCCTGTTGTTGCTCAATCTTGGAATTTTATTCTGCCCGCCCAATTTCCCTTTCTTTTTCAGCCAATTATTGAACGTGTTTTGTGGTAAGATGTGGATAATAGGTTCTTCCAAAATCATCTTCCTTTTTGCTTCATAATCCGAATTTAGAGATTTTAGCATTTCATCTAATGTAGTAATAAATTCCTGCTCATTTTGTGGAGGTTGTTCAAATTCTATAGCCCATTCGTGTGCCCCTTTTTTTGTTCCACTCAAGTATTTTGGAGCAACAGTATATTCCTTGAATTTTGCTCCAGTTCTTTCGCAAGCCTTGGTAATTGCAATGTCGGTGTTCTCTATAATTAACTCTTCGCCAAATGCATTAATAAAATGCTTGGTTCTTCCAGTTACTTTTATCTTGAAAGGGGAGAGGGAAGTGAATTTTACAGTGTCGCCTACTAAGTATCTCCACAATCCTCCATTTGTGGAAATTACAATGGCGTAGTTTTTATTTAGTTCTACTTCTTCTAAGCTTATTGCATTGGAATTGGTTCCATCAAATTTATCCATAGGGATAAACTCATAAAAGATACCGTAATCTAGCATGAGCAGCATGTCGTCTGCTTTGTTTTCATTCTGCAAAGAAAAAAATCCTTCAGAGGCATTATAGGTTTGGTAATAGTTTAGTTTTTTGGAATTGATAAGCGAATCAAACTGCGATTTGTAAGGGTCAAAATTTACTCCTCCGTGCATGTATAATTCTAAGTTTGGCCATATTTCGTTTATGGTTTTTCCTTCGGCTACTTCTATTATTTTATTCAGTAAGACTAACATCCAAGAAGGAACTCCAGCAATAATTTTCACATCTTCTTTGAGAGATGATTCTGCCATTTTTAGGATTTTTTCATCCCAATTTTCCATCAAGGTTATTTGCCTGTTTGGGGTTCTTCTTATCTCTGCCCAAAACGGTAGATTCTTTACTATGATAGCAGATAAATCTCCAAAATAACTGCCTTCGTTCAGTTTGTTTACCGAAGTGTTTCCTCCAAGTATAAGGTGTTTACCAGAAAATAGCTTTGCATTGGGATTGTTGTGGTAATATATACTCAACAAATCTTTACCTCCTTTGTAGTGGCAATCTTGTATGGCTTCATTGGTAACAGGAATCAATTTGCTTTTGGCATTGGTAGTTCCAGATGATTTGGAAAACCATTGAGTTTTGCCTGGCCATAAAATGTTTTCTTGTCCTGCTATAGATTTTTCTATATAAGGAAAAAGATCTTCGTAAGTGTGAAGAGGTATTTTGTTTTTGAAATCTCTGTAGCTCGAAGTGTTTTTGAAATCGTATTGTTTTCCAAATTCGGTTTCTTTGGCTTTATCCAACAAAGAATCCCATACGTCACTTTGGGTGAGAATGGGATTGAAGGTAAAATGCTCTATTTGATCTATTCTTTTCTTTATTATCCAAGAAAAAATAGTGTCAAATGGCATATAAATAAAGTTTTACTCGCTTAATAAATTAGGGTTTTAAGCCAATTTATGATTATCCAAAAATAAGGTAAGCTACAATTCCTAGTGCTAATGCAGTGTAAATGTAACCTATTGTAGCAGAGTTTTCGTGAAAATAATTATCAGACATTGTGTGTTGTTTTTTGTAAAAGTAACTATTATTTAAAAGATGACAAAACAAAAATTAGTCTCTCCCTCCAATTAATCTTAATAAGAATAAAAATAGGTTGATAAAGTCTAGGTATAAGCTTAGTGCTCCGTATACTGCTCTTTTTTGAGTAGAAGCAGTTCCAATTTCAGAACCTTCACCAATTCTTTTTAGTTTTTGTACGTCATAAGCAGTTAATCCAGTAAAGATTACAACTCCTAATACGCTAATTACATAACTCATGAAGCTACTAGCCATAAAGAAATTAACTACCATTGCTATTACAATTCCTATCAATCCTATGTAAAGGATGTTTCCTAGTTTTGTTAAATCTGTTGTAGTTGTGTAACCTACTACTGCCATCAATGCAAATACTGAGGATGCAGAGAAAAAAGCAGAATAGATATCTCCTAATGCGTAACGAACAAATAGTGTACTAAAACTTACTCCCATTAGTATAGCAAATGCCACAAATAGGATAAGCATAGTGGGTGCACTTAGTTTGTTGTACCCCATAGACATTATAAATACAAAGGCTAGTGGAGCAAATGCAGCAACATAATATAGTGGCGATACAGCTCCTGTTGTGAAGTTGATTAAATATTCGCCTACCATTCCAGATGAATTAAAATACCAAGCTACAAAGCCAGTAATAAATAATCCTATAAACATGTAAGTAAAAACTTTAGCCATAAATGATTTGGCCATTGATTTTTCGTACACTCCAGAGTCTATAACTTGTTGAAAGTTGTTTGTTTCTCTCATTTTATTTAAATTTTAATAGTGTCAATTAATGTAGTTTCGAAGATACTAATTTTATAAATTCTTGTCTAGTAGTTTCTTCTAAAAATAATCCTGTAAATGCAGAAGTAGTTGTAACTGAGTTTTGTTTCTCTACGCCTCTCATTTGCATGCACATGTGACTTGCTTCAATTACAACCGCCACACCCATTGGGTTTAGTGTTTCTTGAATACAATCTCTTATTTCGTTTGTTAATCTTTCTTGTACTTGCAGTCTTCTTGCAAATGCATCTACTACTCTAGGTAATTTACTAAGTCCAACAATTTTTCCGTTTGGAATGTAAGCAATGTGCGCTTTTCCAAAGAACGGTAACATGTGGTGTTCACAAAGAGAATAAACCTCTATGTCTTTCACAATTACCATTTGGCTATAGTCTTCACTAAACATGGCAGATTTAATTATCTCTGCAGGGTTAATGTCGTATCCATGAGTTAAGAATTGCATTGCTTTTGCTACTCTTTCAGGGGTTTTTAATAATCCTTCTCTTTTTGGATCTTCTCCAATGTCAGATAATATTTTTTCATAAAATCCAGACATTTTTTCTGTCAACTCGTTATCGTATTCTTCTATTTTTTTGTATCCCATTTTCCTTAATTTTCTCCAAAGTATTCCACAGAATTGTTTTCTGTTTCGTTAATCTTTACACTTACTAATTTAGCTCCTTTTTCTTTTATATCGTTTTCAATTTCTTCCCATATAGAGACAGCCAATACCTCAGTTGAAGTTTTTTTGTCTTTCAAGAAATCTACATCCAAGTTCAAATTCTTGTGGTCTAATTTATCTATTACTTTCGTGTTTAATATTAGACTCAAATCTTTAAGATTCATTACAAATCCTGTCTCTTCATTTATCTCTCCTTTCACCTTTACGATTAACTCGTAATTGTGTCCGTGCCAATTTGGGTTAGAGCATCCACCAAACACATTTTTGTTTTCTTGCTCACTCCATTCAGGATTGTATAATTTGTGGGCGGAAGAAAACCTTTCGCGTCTTATAATTGTAACTTCTTTCATTTGTTTAATAATTGCGCTAATGTAGTTTTTATATTAATTAGTTTCAACTCTATTTCATCTGTTTTAGAGTG
Source organism: uncultured Flavobacteriales bacterium (assembly GCA_964021785.1). Taxonomy (GTDB): domain Bacteria; phylum Bacteroidota; class Bacteroidia; order Flavobacteriales_D; family CAJJDF01; genus CAJJDF01. The sequence continues at coordinate 26,903 of CAXIAX010000005.1, read as the reverse complement.
AATTTTTTTGTTTCCTTTCATGTGTTCTTTTGCGCCAGCCAAGGTAAATCCTTTTTCCTTTACCAAGTGATAAATTTTATGAATTGTTTCAATGTCTTTTTGCGTAAATTTACGCTTTCCACTTTCCGTTTTTTTAGGAGCGAGCTGTTTGAATTCTTTCTCCCAAAACCTTATTAATGAAGAATTAACATTAAACATTTTAGAAACTTCTCCAATGGAGTAGTATAGTTTGCTTTCGTCAAAATTTAGTGTAATCATATTTCAGTTTTTAATCCAAAGATGAACCTCCAGTGCTTCTTGCTTTCTCTATCATTTGTTGATACTGGTCAGGAGTAATGTCATTGTAAAAGAAGTTTATTGGATCAATTTTGTTTCCTTTTTTTATTACTTCATAATGAAGGTGTGGAGCAGTAGATTTTCCTGTGCTTCCTACTAGTCCAATTAACTCTCCTCTTTTTACTTTTTTACCCACTTTCGTTTTGAAAGCACTCATGTGAGCATAGTGCGATTTGTATCCAAACCCATGATTTATTATTATGTGATTTCCATAACCACCTGTGCTAAATTCCATTGTTTCTATGACTCCATCACCAGAAGCGTAAATTTTAGAACCAGTAGGAGCTGTGAAATCTAATCCTGCATGCATTTTTGGCACATTATAAATAGGGTCGTTTCTTATCCCAAATGGGGAGGAAAGTCTTGTAAGTTCTTTGTCTTCTATTGGGATAATAGAAGGGACGGCCTGCAGTAGTTTTTCTTTATTAATGGCCTTTACAATTAAAGAATCAAAGGAAATGGATTGTCCAACTGCACTTTTTGTAAGTAAGTTAAGTCTTTCTTTTAGCGATATAACATAGTCTTGATGAGTTCTTTTTTCAAGAATATTTTTCCTGTTCAAATCTTTGTTTTCGTATGGTTCTGCTTCAAAAATAACGCGGTATAAGTTGTTGTCAGTTTCCTGTAGGTTTTTTAGTACGGCTACAATGGTATCCATTTCTGAATTTATAGATTGAAAATTAGATTCTAAAAATTCAATTTTCTTTTGCGCCTTTCTTGTTGAGTAATCTTGTATAAATGGGTAAGAAATTAAAATGATTACTCCAGCAATAATAAGACCTACAGCCGTGTACTTAAGTATTTTTTTTAATACCTCAGTAAGCGTCAGTTCAATTTTTTGATATTGAAGAGTATTGGGGTCGTATTTATATTTTGCTCTTTTGCTCATTTCTACTTTTTATCTTTTTCAAGACTCTTTCAAAGATACAAAAAATGATGAATATGCGAACTCACTTTTTTAATGTATAACTTACTGATAAATAATAGTTTTTGATATTTTACTTAAATTAAAAATTTCCACGAATAGAAAGAGTGAAATTTCTTCCTAATGAGCTAATTCCTGATGCAAATTGTTTGTAGTGAGTATCCATTATGTTGTCAATATTTCCTTGTATTGTGATGTTTTGCAATAAGTTGTAAGATGCACTTATTCCAAAAATCGTCCATGCTGGTGTTCCGTCTACAGTTGCATCCTCAGGATTGTCCGTAGATCCAGGACCGTAATCTGCTAGTTTTTTCTCTCCATTAAACATAGAATTTAGCTGAATTCTTATTTTTTTATTGCTGTAAGTCAAATTCATTCTTCCAAAAATTGGTGGAATGTGTGATAGGTTAGTCTCGTCCGTTTTGTTTTTTCCTACTGTGTAGTTTATAGCTCCATTAAAACTAAGGAAAGTTGTAAAGTTAATTCTAGCATCAAAAGAACCTCCATAAATCATAGCCGCATTTACGTTTTGGTTAGATTCAATGTTTAGTTTTTCTCCTCTATAAACAATAGAATCTTGTCCATTTATTTGGTAATTACTTTGTACAATGGCATCTTTTATTGAAGTGTAATAACCTGCTATTTTTAATGAGAGGTACTCTCTGTCATTTCTTTCCCATCTTTTAGAGAAATTTACTTCGTAATTAAATACATATTCTGGTTTCAGGTTATTATTTGGAATTACAACATCTCCGTCTTTTTCAAACACTTTTCCGTAGTCATCTACATTGGGAGATCTAAATCCTGACGAACCTATAACTTCTCCTCTAAATCCGTGTTTGTCTTTGTATTTTAAACTGATACTTCCAGATGGAGCTCCTGTGTTAAATTTTATTTCATCAAACGGGTAATCGATCAAGAAAGTATCGGTAAAAGTAGAGTAGTTGATAAAATAACTATACCTAGCTCCTGCATTTAAAGTTAATCTTTGGTTTAGTTTTTTATCCATAGAAGCGTATAAAGCTAATGCACTTATTCGATTGTCTCCGTTTGGGTAACGAGTCTGTGTTAAGTCTTCTTCTTGGGTTATTATGTTTTTTTCGGTAGCGGTAGAGTTTACTTCATTGTGGCTTAATTCAGCTCCATAATAAAGAACTTCTTTCTCATTAATTTTTTTCAAGAAATCGGCATTCAAGCTATACACATACACATCTTCATTCTCCGAAAACATTTGAGAGTCTTGGTATTTTCTAGATATTCTGTCTTCGTCAATTTTCTGGAAAGCACCCACTATTGTATAATAATCAGCTAGTTTAGATTCCTTTTTTGATTCAAATTTCAAAGCAGATAACAACCTTTTTTGTGGGCCGTAATACCATTCTGCATATTTTAGATTTTCGTTACTGTATTCGTTCAACTTGTCAAATCTATTAATCTCGCTCGATTGAGAATATTGAATGTTTAATCCAAGGTTGTAGTCGTCATTAATTTTGTAAGTGAATTTTTGCAATAAATCCAGTTGGTTGTAGCTTGTTCTTGGATGTGAGTTTTGGTCGGGATTTGCAATCATAGAATCTTGCCCATTTATGGTAGTAACGTAGTTGGCAATTTTCCCAAAATCTTCATAACCATGATTTCTGTTTTTTCCCATGTTGAAATCTTCAAAATCGGAAAAAGTGAAAGAAGTTAAACTTCCCCATTTTTTTCTTCCATAATTAAAATGAATGTGGTTGGTGTTTTCTCCGTTTGCACTTCCGTGTCGCGTCATAAAATTTGTTCTAATCACAGCATTAGAATCATTTGATAATTCAGGGTTTTTGGTATGAAAATGAATTACACCTCCTAGTGCGTCACTTCCATAAATTACGGATCCAGGTCCGTAAAAAACATCCGTACTTTCAAATATATTATTGTCGACAGTTATTGCATTTTGAAGATGTCCACTTCTGTAAATAGCATTATTTAGTCTTACTCCGTCAATTACCAATAGGACTTTGTTTGCTTCAAATCCTCTAATTATTGGGCTTCCACCTCCAGATTGAGACTTTTGCACCAAAATATTGGCGTTTTTTTGTAGCATATCTGCTGAGGTCTGTGGTAAGCTTTGCTTCATTTCCGAAGAGCTTATTTTGTCTATTCGCACAGTAGAAAAGTCTTTTTGTACACTTTCTCTGGGAGGTTTTATATCAATTGAAGGAAGCATTATTTCATTAATCATTCTTACCAAATACTCTTCCTCTTCTATTTGTTTAAATGTTCTTTTTTCTTTAGCAAATGATTGGTGAGAAAAATAGATTAATTCTTTTGTGTTGAACTCTTTAAGGTCTACTTCTCCATTGGCATTACTGTATTTTTTTACCGTTTTGGATTGGTTTGTTACCAATACATTTTCTATTGGTTTTTCGGTTTGTAAATCTTTTATAGTTACAGTTTGTGACCAACCTGAAAACTGAAGAAACAGAAAAGTTAAAAGGAGTAATCGAGTAAAGAGCATTTATAAATATATTTTTGAGCAAATAATAGGGCAAAAAGTCTGCCAAAGTAAGTTGCGAAGTTAATTTTTTAAGCAATATTTTCAACTTTTGAAACTAATGATTTTTTAAGGCAAAAAATTTCTTAGAAAGTTGTAATTTTAATCTTCGGTAAAGATAGCTTTTACACGGATAAAAACACATAAAAGTATGATAATAAGGAGTATAATTTTTTCAATGATTGTTTTGTTTAATTTTTCCTCTTTTGGTCAAGATGTAAACGGAGATTGGTACGGAAAAATGGCTTTAGGTTCGAGAGTTGCAAAGTTGAAACTTACCATTGAGGATGATTCTAAAAAACTAACTATTACTGAACAAAAATCTTTTACATTTTTAATAGATAGTTTTTACTCTATGAATAGTGAGTTTGCTTTTTACATCAATAGCATTAATTCTAAATTTATAGGAAGATTAGAAGGGGAAGAGATTGACGGAGAATGGATTCAGAATGGAATGGTGTTTCCATTGGTTTTTTCTAAAAACAAAGGGGTAGAGGCAAAAGAATTGGCACGCCCTCAAACCCCAATCCCTCCTTTTGATTATTATACTGAAGAAATAACTGTAGAAAATAAAGAAGCAAATTTATCTTTGTCGGGAACATTTACTTTGCCATCCAAAGAAGGAAAATATCCTGTGGTTATTCTTATTTCGGGATCGGGGCCACAAAATAGAGATAGCGAAATTGTAGGGCACAAATCTTTTGCTGTAATTGCAGATCATCTTGCCAAGCAAGGAATAGGTTCTTTTAGGTATGACGAAAGAGGAGTTGGAAAATCTACAGGGAAATATAAAGGAAGTGATTTGAATGATTTTCAAAGTGATGTAAATGTAATTGTTAATCAACTATTGGAAAGAAAAGAGGTGAGTAAGCTTGGATTGTTTGGTCACAGTGAAGGAGGAATTATTGCGCCAAGATATGCTTCGGAGAATAAGAAAAAAATAGATTTTGTAATTATGATGGGAGGACCTGGAGTTCCTGTGAAAGAATTAATGCATAAGCAAAGAAGGAACCAATATGAAATTGCAGGAATGACTGAGGAAGCTATTTTGGCAAATAAAGAAATGTTTAATAAAATAGATGGTGTTGTTACAAGTTCATCTACTCATGCGGAGAAGATTGAATTGATAAAAAGTATAACGAAAGAAAAATATACTAAAGAAGGATTGAGTGAGGTTGAGATTAAAACAGTGACAAATCAAATTTTGGCAGGTGTAGACGGACCTTGGTACAAAAGTTTTATAAGGATAGAGCCATCCGATTATTTGAGAAAAGTAAAATGCCCCTTGCTTGCAATGGGAGGAGGAAAAGATATTCAGGTAGATTCTGAATCAAATTTGAAAGGGATATCAGAGGCATTAAACTCTAAAAGATTATGTAAGGTGGACAATACGATTATTACTTTTGGTAGTCTTAATCATCTTATGCAGCCAGCAATTACAGGGAATATAGATGAATATGTAGCAATTGAAACCACAATAGATAGGGAAGTGTTATTTGCTATATCAGAATGGATAAAAGAATTAAAATAAAGAAAAAATGAAAAGCTTAAAGGTATTTACTTGGATTGTATTGATTAATATATACTTCGTAATAATTGCAGGAAGTGTAGTGAGAATGTCGGGGTCGGGAATGGGTTGCCCAGATTGGCCAAAGTGTTTTGGTTATTTAATTCCACCTACAGAACAAAGTCAAATTGAATGGAAAGAGAACCATGAGTTTGAAAAAGGACAAATAATAATTCATAAAGAAGCATTGGTCTTAGCCAAATCGGATTTTACTACTGCCGAGACTTACAATGAAAATAACTGGAAAGCTTATACCAAACACAATTACGCAGTGTTTAATGTATACCATACCTGGACCGAATATGTAAATAGATTATTTGGAGCTTTGCTAGGATTTTTTGCATTGATATTGATTTATTTTGCTGTAAAAAACAAAAAAATAAACAACTGGTTTTTATGGCTGTCACTTATTCAATTGTTCTTGATTTTGTTTCAAGCATGGTTAGGAAAACTAACTGTAGATACCAACCTTAATCCATACATGATAACTTACCACATGCTTGGGGTTACTGTAATGGTGGTGGTTCAATTACTACTATTGAAATTAGTAAACAAAGAAATTAATGCAAAAGCAAAGGAGGGAAATAATCCTGGGTCAACATTGAAATCAGTTGCGATTACGGGAATTATATTAATGATAATTCAAATTGTGCTAGGAACACAAGTAAGGCAACAAACGGATGTATTGATGGATGCAGGAATAGAAAGAGAATTAGTTGCTCAAGGTTTTGACTATATGTTCTACATCCACCGTTCATTTTCATTTTTATTGGTATTTGCCATTGGCTTTCTGTTCGTGAAATTGCGAAACATTCCTAGGTTTATTAAGCCGCTTAATTACTTAATAGTATTTACCGTATTAGAAATTATAGCAGGAATTGTGTTGTTTTATATCGGAATGCCAGCATTTGCGCAACCAATTCATATATTATTGTCTATTCTTATTTTTGCTTTTTTTGTAGAAATTTACCTAAGGCTTTTGCCTCAGTTACAGTCTAAGAGAGATTAATTTATTATTGTAAATAAAAAAATGTACTTTAGAATAGATGACAAACTCCAAAGAAATAAAGATTACCAATAGAACTCAGTATCTCATGTTTCAAATTTTTGGATGGGGATTATTTGTGATGATTGTGGGGTTTTTAAATTACAATGACGGAGGAAGTAGAGGGAAATTAATTCTGTTTTTGGGATTAGTTTTTGGAGTAAATGTGCTAATCAGTCATTTTTACAGAAAATATGTTGTTCATTTTAATTGGATAATGCGGCCAATTGGTCATCTCTTACTCAGGATTCTTATAGCAAGTGTGTTTTTGGGAATTTTGTTTTCGGTTACCACTCATTTGGTGCGACTTGGAATTGGTCAAACGGGATTTTCATTTTTCTCCTTGGAGGTAATTACCTCTGGTGTGCTTGTGTATTTTATTTGGAGTATTCTTTATTTCGTATACCTTTTGTTTTATAAGGTAAGAAGAGAGCAGTTTAAAAACATGGAGATGCTTGCACTCAATACCGAAGTAGAATTGAAAAATTTACGTTCGCAGCTTAATCCTCATTTTATGTTTAATGCAATGAATAGCATAAGAGCATTGGTAGATGAAGATCCTGAGTTATCGAAAAAAGCCATTACCCAATTATCCAATGTATTGAGAAATGCCTTGGTGTATAGCAAGAAAAACCTTATTTCTATAAAAGAAGAAATGGCAATTGTAGACGATTATTTGAGTTTGGAAAAAATAAGATACGAAGAACGATTACAAGTAAAAAAGGAAATAGAACCAAGAAGTTTATCTGTTTTGATTCCGCCATTGTTGTTGCAAACCATTACCGAGAATGCAATAAAACACGGTATAGCAAAGTTGATGGGAGGAGGAACAATTAGTTATGAAATAAGAATCATAGATAATTACTTATCTGTAATTGTTTCTAATACTGGTAAACTAGACGAAAGTCACCAATCTGATACAGGAATAGGAGTAAAGAACACAATAAAGAGGCTAAAACTTATTTATGGGAATGACGCCACTTTTGATTTGAGGCAAGTAGGAGGAGAGGTGAAATCAGAAATATTAATATTACTAAATAAACCCAATGAGAACAATAATAGTAGATGATGAAAGGCTAGCTAGAAAAGAGCTTAATAAATTGCTAAGTGAACATTCTTTTATTGAAGTAATAGCAGAATGTGCTAATGCTGATGAAGCAAAAAAAGCAATAGAAAAGGAAAAGCCAGACTTGGTGTTCTTGGATATACAAATGCCCGAGAAAACAGGTTTTGATTTACTAGAAGAGCTAGACTACACACCTACAATTATATTTGTTACTGCTTATGATGAATTTGCGATAAAAGCATTTGAAGTAAATGCATTTGACTATATCTTGAAGCCTGTAGATCACGAACGGTTAGCAAATACTTTGAACAAAGTAAGAGAAGAGATAGAGAATGAAGTGACAGAGGTGGAGGAAGAGCAAATAAGCACAGAAAAATTGGCTTATGGAGATAAAATATTTATCAAAGATGGAGAAAAGTGTTGGTTTGTGAAGTTAGAAGATATTCGTTATTTTGAATCTGTAGGGAATTACATAAAAGTATTTTTTGATGATAATAAACCCTTATTGTTGAGGTCGCTTAATAAGATTGAGGAGAGATTGGAAGATAAACAGTTTTTTAGAACCAACAGGAAGAACATTGTAAATGTAGCTTGGATATCTAAAGTTGATAATTGGTTCAGTGGAGGGTTAAAATTAACTTTAAAAACAGGGGAAGAAATTGAGGTCTCAAGAAGACAGGCGCAAAAATTTAGAGAAATGATGAGCTTATAAATTATGAATAAATTACCCCCTTTATATCGCACGGCAATTAAGGCTTCTGTAGAAGCTGGAATTGCAATTATGGAAGTGTTTCATTCCAATGACTTGGGAGTGGTGATAAAAGCAGATAACTCACCTGTAACCAAAGCCGATTTAATTTCCACTAAAATTATTTCTTCTTATTTGAATAAAACAGATATCCCGGTAATTGGCGAAGAAGATGAGCCAGAAGAATATGAAGTTAGAAAAAACTGGGACAAAGTATGGATTGTAGATCCATTGGATGGAACCAAAGAATTTGTAAAAAAAACAGATGAATTTACAGTAAATATTGGATTGGTAAAAAATGGAGTTCCTGTATTTGGAGTTATTTATGTTCCCGTAACCAAAGAGTTGTTTTATGGAGGAGATAAAATAGGAAGCTATAAATTTGATTACAAAGAAAACGAAGAGCTAGAGAAACAAATAGACCAATCTATAGAATTGCCAACTCACCAAACAAGTGTAGAAAAAATTGTAGTAACTGGGGGTAGAAGTACACAACTTAGTTTTTTTAATGAATCTCCAAGGATTCAAAAACTAAATTTTTCGGAGTTTGAATTTGTTAAGCTTTCTAGCTCACTTAAGTTTTGTAGAATAGCCGAAGGGAAAATGGATATTTACCCAAGAGATTATCCCTGTATGGAATGGGATACTGCTGCAGGACACGCAATTGTGAATGGAGTAGGGAAAGATATTTATGACATTAATACCAATAAAAAGGTAACTTATAATAAGGAAGATTTGTACAATCCTTTCTTTTTGGTGGTATAGTTTAATCTGTTAATAAAGTGTTAATGACAGCTATTTGTAATCTTTGGCATTGAACTTGCAAAATATATAACGGAAATTGGATTTAATTAATGTAATTTATTGATTATTGAAAATAGATTCTTATTTTTAAACATATAAAAGACAAATTATGAAAAAGAAGTATATTATTGGAGCATTGCTTTCATTTGCCGTACTAGGAACATCAATGGCGCAAGACAATGAAAACCTTGTAAAAAACGGAAGTTTTGAAGAAACAAAAGGAAAGCTGAAAAGGTTAAAACAACTTGACAAAGCAGAAGATTGGTTTTCACCAACTTCATTAAGAGCAGATTTATTTACAGAAAGAGCAGAAGGAACACCAATTGGAGTGCCTACAAATGCTTATGGTAAAGAGGCAGCATCTGATGGAGAAAATTATGCAGGAATAACAGCTTATTCATACAGAGGAAAATCTCCAAGAACATACCTTTCTAAAGAATTGGATATGAAATTGGAAAAAGGAGTAAGATATTGTATTTCTTATGATGTGAGTCTTTCAGATTTATCTAAATATGCAGTTAACAACCTAGGAGCTCATATGTCTAAAAAGCCATTTGAAGTAGATGGAAAAAAAGATATCGTTCTTGGGAAGAAAGAAACAATTGTAAAAGTAGGAGACAATAAAGTTTTTGAAAAAAGATACAGTTGGGAGAAAATGTGTGCAGAATATGAAGGAGAAGGAGGAGAGGCATTTATTACAATTGGAAACTTTGACGAAACAGCAGATACTAAATTTCTTAAACTAAGAAAGAAGAAAGATTTTAAAGGAACACAAGTGCCAATTGCTTATTACTACATTGATAATGTAAAAGTAGTAATCATTGAAGAAGGAGAATCTTGTAACTGTGATGATGTAATAGAATCAGAAGTTGAAAGAATTATTTACAGCAAAGCAAATACTTCTTTAGAAGGATTTACTGTTGAAGAAAAAATTGACAACTCTACGGTATATTTTGCTTACTTAAAAGCTAGTTTATTACCAAATACAAAAGATGATTTAGATGTCTTGGCTGAGGTAATGATTGAAAATCCAGACTTGAAATTGACAGTTTATGGTCATACAACTAAAGATGAAGCTTTAGCAGCAAGATCTAAAGAAGAGCACTTAGGATTGGCAGACAGAAGAATTGGTAACGTAATAGACTATTTAAAAAGTCACGGAATTAGCGAAGATAGATTCGAAAGAGAAGTGATGAATGATTCTGATCCGTCTGATAGTGAAGGAACAATGGTTGCAAAAGCAAAAAATAGAAGAGTGGTTTTTAAAATGCAATAAACAATAAGACTAGAAATAGTAAATCCCTCAAGATTAATTAATCTTGAGGGATTTTTTTTTGAGTTAAACTCAAAGTTTAGCAGGTTTTATTACTATTTATGGATGATGGTTCTCTACTTTTATCAATGAGATTAAATCATTTCCTTTTAGTATTTCCCAAGATATTGTATCACCTTCTTCATAGCCTAATAGTGAAATTCCTAATGGTGACATAATAGATAATTTGTTTTTACCCAAGTCACCTTCTTCGGGCATTACAAGCTCTAGTAGGTCTTTTCTTCCAAAAGCAGTCTCAATAGTTACAACACTGCCTATTCTTGCTACTTTGGGTGGTATTTGGTCTTCGGGTAGGTAAGTGGCATGTTTTAATTCATCTAGTAATCGTAGGTAACTTTTTCTAATTACAGGATCTACTGAATTAGATGTTTCGATTAAATTTTGATAGATTAGTTTTTCTTTCTCTGTAAGAATTATTGGTTTCGTTTTAATCTCCAATTTATATCTTTTTTAATTCATCAATAATTTGCGATAAGCTGTCTTTGGCATCTCCAAAAAGCAGTTTGCAATTTCCTCTTTCAAATAATGGATTCCTGGCCCCAGAATAACCAGCAGCCATTCCTCTTTTCATTACAATAACTTGTTTTGCTTGGTAAGCTTTAATGATAGGCATTCCGTAAATCACACTATTTTCATCTGTTTCAGCAGCAGGATTTACTACATCATTTGCGCCAATAATTATGGCAGCATCAAATTGTTCCATTGCGTCATTCACATCTTCCATGTCTTTGATGTAATCGTAATCAATATTAGCTTCGGCCAATAATACATTCATGTGTCCGGGCATTCTTCCTGCCACAGGATGAATAATATATGTTACTTCTGCACCTTTGTTTACAAGGTTTTTTTGTAGTTCAAAACAAGCTTGTTGTGCTTGTGCTACTGCCATTCCATAGCCAGGAATTATTGCAATTTTTTTAGAAAATGCCAAAACCGAAGCTGTTTCAATAGAAGTAATAGGTTGTACCTGTATTTCTCCTTGCTCCGAATCTTGAGTAAACCCTCCTTTTTTCATTTTACCTGCTAGCACAGTCATAAGCGAACGGTTCATTGCGGTACACATTTGCATAGTTAAGAATATTCCAGTAGCACCTACCAATATTCCTCCAATAAGCATAATTGGACTGTCAAAAGCGATTCCTGAAAAAGCAGTGGCAACTCCCGTTATTGCATTAAGAAATGAAACCAAAACAGGCATGTCTGCTCCTCCAATGGGCAAGGTAAACGTAACTCCATAAACTAAAGATGTAATTGTAATTATTATCAAAAAGCTCATGAATTCCTCACCAATGTTTTGAAACATAAAGAAAGAAACGCTACCCGCAATTATGATAAACAATAAGGCTCTAGATAAAGCAAGCATTACGTTTTGATTCTTAAATTTTAGTTTGTTTGCCAATTTAAAATAGGCGATAATACTTCCTGTAAAAGAAATTGCACCCAAAATTGCACCTAGTGCCAAGACCAAAGCAGTGAGTGTGCTCAGTTCTTCGGTAATGATTACTTCGTTTATACTGATGACTACTGCACTCGCTCCACCTAATGCATTGAACAAAGAAACCAGCTGTGGCATTCCTGTCATTTCTACTTTATAGGCCATTATTCTTCCAATAATAGTACCGGCAGTTAGTCCAGAAATTAAGAAAATAACATTGATGATTTTAGGCGAGTTGCTTGTGATAAGAATGGTAGTGGCAACAACTGCTATTATCATTCCTAGTGCCGCTATGTAGTTTCCTGTTTTTGCTTTGGCAGGATTTCCCATAAGTTTTAATCCAAGAATAAAACCGACAGATGCCAATAGATAGGCTATATTGATTATTAAATCCATTATTTTTTTGATTTTTTATTGGATGAAAACATGGATAACATCCTGTGGGTTACGAAAAATCCTCCAGCAATATTTATTGTTGCCATGATTATGGCTAATGTTGCTAATCCCATTTCGGTATACGAATCCGAAGGGACAGATAGCAATTGAATAATTGCTCCAATAAGGATAATTCCGCTTATTGCATTTGCTCCAGACATTAAGGGAGTATGCAATATGGCAGGTATGTTTTTTATTACTTCAATTCCAATAAGAAGACTAAAGACGATTATATAAATTCCGTCTATGTTTGATATAAAATATTGAGTCATTTTTTTGATTGAGTTAAATTTCATCTATTTCGGCAAGAATTCTTTCGTTGGTCACTTGACCATTGGTAAGAATTTTTGTTGCTCTTAAGATTTCGTCCTCTTCATTTTCTGAGTTTTTCAAAAAGTGTTTTAAAAATGAGGTGAAATTATTGGCCAATAAAAAAGAAGCCGATTTTGAACTTTTTGCTAATAAATTAGTGTCGCCCACAATTGTGATTTGATTGTCGGTTACAATAGTTTTTCCTTTTTTACTCCACGCACAATTTCCTCCAGAGTCTGTTGCTAAATCAACAATTACAGCTCCAGGTTTCATTTTATGTAAAGCTTTTTCACTCACTAGGAGTGGAGCTTTTTTGCCGGGGATTCTGGCAGTACAGATAATAATGTCTGCTTGTATGCATTCATCATATAGTATTTGGTCTACTTTATTTAGATAATCAGCAGTTTGCTCTACGGCATATCCTCCTGCATTGCTATTGTCTGTTGCTCCTTCAATGTTTACAAATTGCGCCCCCAAACTTTCTACATCAGTTTTGGCTACGGCCCTCACATCAAATGCTCTTACAATCGCACCTAGTCTTTTTGCAGTGGCAATGGCTTGAAGCCCAGCAACACCAGCTCCAAGAATTAATACTTTTGCTGGTCGCAATGTGCCACCAGCTCCAGTAATCATAGGTATAGTTGAGGTACTAAGAGAAGCTGCTTTTAATACAGCCTTGTATCCTAAAATAGAAGCTGCAGAAGACATAACATCCATGGATTGAGCAATGGTTGTTCTTGGTAGTAGATTTAGACTATAGAGATTAACTCCTTCCTTTTGAAAAGGAATCAAAGTACCGAAATCGCCCAGCACATCATACACACCTATAAATGTCTTTGAGGTATGAATCTGTTCATCATCTAGAATTGTACTGTAAGTTAAAAGCAAATCAGCAATATCGATAACTTCTTGTCGTGTGTCTACTATTTTCGCTCCCGCAGCTTCATAGTTTTCATTAGTAAAGCCTGCGTGCTTTCCCGAGTTTGACTCAACATAGAAACTAGCTTGGTCTTTAAGCTGCTTTATGTTATCCGGAGAAAGAACCGCAATTTTACTTTTTTTATGATCTCTTAATAAACCTATTTTTTTCATTATTGAGTTTTAATTATGGGAATACTCCTCTTTCGATATAAGTTTGTTCCAATCTTTTTAATGCTACACAATAAGCACTTGTTCTCCAGTCTGTGTCAAATTTAATTGCACTGTCTACAGTTTTGTTGAAAGCCACTTCTATTTTGTCTTCTATCATAGAAAGTACCGCTTCAATTTTCCAGTTTTCAGCTCTTTTGTTTTGCAACCATTCGTAGTAACTACCAATCACACCTCCAGAGTTACAAAGGATATCAGGAATGATTTCTATTCCTTTTTCCAATAATACTTTTTCAGCTTCTACATCAGTTGGTCCGTTTGCTCCTTCTGCAATCAACTTTGCTTTAATATCATGTGCATTTGCCATTGTAATTTGATTACCTAATGCAGCAGGAATAATAATGTCGCAATCTATCCCAAAAAAGTAAGCAGGGTCTGCATCTACCACATCAGGGAATCCAGCAATTCTTCCGTTATTTGCTTCGCAATATTCGTTTAGTTTTTCTGGGTCAATTCCATCTTGGTTGTAAATTGTTCCGCTTGCATCTTGAACACCAATTAATGTTGCTCCTTCAATATTCATAAAGTGAGAGGCCCAGTAACCTACATTTCCAAAACCTTGTACAATGTATTTTTTACCTTTAAGTTCTTTTTCTTTTAATTTTGCCCAAGCTTTAATTGTAGCAACTACACCAAATCCTGTAGCTCTGTCTCTTCCTTCTAGTCCTCCAGATCCTACTGGTTTTCCTGTTACTACGTGTAAGTTTATTTGTCTGTCGGCAGGAGATTTTGTAGAAACATAAGTATCCGATATCCAAGCCATAATTTGTGAATTTGTATTCACATCTGGAGCAGGAATATCTAAATCTGGACCAATGTTATCTCCCAAAGCGTAAGTGAATCTTCTTGTGATTCTTTCTAATTCGGTTTGAGAATATTTATTAGGATCAATTTGAATTCCTCCTTTTCCACCTCCGTATGGCAATCCAGCCAAAGCAGATTTCCAAGTCATCCAAATAGCTAATGCTCTTGCAGCATCAATATCTACAGTTGGGTGAAATCTCAATCCTCCTTTGTAAGGTCCTAGCGCATTGTTGTGTTGAACTCTATAGCCTGTAAATACTTCGATTTGACCATTGTCTAGTTTTACCGGGAAATGAACAACAATCTCATTGTTTGTTGCAGAAAGTATTTTTCTTATACCTTGCTGTAAGTTCATTTTGTCCGCAGCCGTATTAAATTGTTTCATAACATTTTCATACATGCCTGTTTTTTGCTTTTTTATTGTTGGTGTTTCCATTTCCATGTTTATGGTTTAGTTATTGATAATGTTCACAGTTTATTGTTATTTGTTTATCGCTTCTTAATGTGCAATATTTTATAAAGTCACAAGTAGAGCAAAGTCCCATATAGTTTTTGTTGTCGTTTGCACTAATTGTAAAATCTTCAGGTTCTACTAGTCTTGTTGTATGAAATTCGCCACAATACGCAATAGGTTCTTGCGAGGTTAACTCTTGAATACAAGAGCCTGTATAATCACAGTTCTGACAGAGTGATCTGGTGTTGTTCATTGTAGCGGTTTTAGTGTTCATATCACATTCGTTTGATCTACCTTATCCAATTGATGTGCCAATTGAAAATAAAATATTTTACGAGGATATAATTACAGTGTAAACCACTGATAGTTAATGTGAAGCTTTGTGGCATGCAAAAGCAACACAATAATTGCGGATTAAAAAATCAATAAAAAATCGGGTAATATTTCCCCGCTTGGGGAGAAAAGTATCGGTTATTCTTTTAGTTTTTCTCGTAAGGTTTTACGGTCAATTCCTAAAATTTCTGCAGCCTTAGTTTTGTTATTATTGGTAGCCAATAATACTTTTTTGATGTGAATTAATTCCATTTCGCTTAGCGAAATTAATTTAGTCTCAACAGATGAAGGTGCAGCCACTTTCATGTAGTTTGGTAAGTCGTCAATCTCTACCGATTTATCATTCATAATGACTAATCTGTGGATGAAATTTTCTAATTCTCGTATGTTTCCAGGCCAAGTATATTCTGATAAGATGTTTTTTATTGGCTTAGGAATTTTGATAGCTTTTTTATTTGCCTCTTTACTGAATTTTTGATTGAAGCTATCTATCAGTAAATTAATGTCTTTTTTTCGGTCTCTAAGTGGTGGAATATTTATAGAGATTACATTTAATCTGTAATATAAATCTTCTCTAAATGTTTTGTTTGCAATCATTTCTTCAATGTTGGAATTGGTTGCAGTTATAATTCTCACATCTACTTTTTGAGATTTTGTACTCCCAAGCATGGTTACTTCCTTTTCTTGAATCGCTCTAAGCAATTTTGCCTGTACAGCCATGGAGGCATTTGTAATTTCATCTAAAAATAAAGTTCCTCCGTCTGCTGCCTGAAAAAATCCAACTCTGTTGGTGGTAGCTCCTGTAAATGCTCCTTTTACATGGCCAAATAATTCACTTTCTAATAGTTGCTCGGGAATTGCACCACAGTTTACTGGCACAAAAGGGGCAGAGGAAAAATTGCTGTTGTAATGAATTGCTCTTGCTACCATTTCTTTTCCTGTTCCACTTTCACCAGAAACGAGAACAGTTGCTTTGTTATTTTTAGTTTTTTCTATGGTTGCAAATAGTTTCTGCATAGGAGTAGATTTTCCTATTATTCCATGAAATGATTCAATTATTTGTTTGTCGTCTTCGGGGTTTTTCAATTTATCTTTTACCGATAAAATAGAATTTATAGCTCCTTGCAGCTCATCAAAAGTAAATGGTTTTGTAAGGTATTCAAGAGCTCCAAGTTTTATTACCTCTACAGCATCTTGCACATTGGGGTAGCCCGTAATAACCAATACGGGTACTTGAGTAAAATGTTGACCAATGTATTTTACAAGTTGCATTCCGCCAATTTCTGGCATATTCAAATCTGTAATTACCAAATCAATATGCGTGTTCTCTAGAATCTCTATGGCATCTACCACGGTACTCGTAGCAAAGGGATTTAACCCCAGTTCGTTCATGTTTCTTCGCAATAGCTCAAGCATATCATGCGAATCATCAACCAATAGTACGGATAGTTTGCTGTTCATTGTTGTTTAGGATTCAAGTGGAAAGTTAATAATAAATTCGGTTCCTTGGTTAATTTTTGAGTTTACAGATATTTCTGCTCTATGATTTAGTACCAATCCGTGAACTACAGAAAGTCCTAGTCCTGTTCCTTTTCCATTGGTTCTTGTGGTGAAAAACGGTTGAAATATTTTTGTAAAATTTTCTTTAGGAATTCCTTTTCCATTGTCTTTTATGGCAAATACCAAAGAGTCGTTTTTTAAGTAAGTGCATATCTCCATTTGCCCGTTTTGTTCCATTGCATTAATTCCATTCAAGGTAAGATTGAATAAAATTTGAGAAAATTGTAATTTATCTAGCCTAATTAAGGGAAGGTTTTCTGATAAATTTAGTTTTAATGATATCTGATTTTCTTGAATCTGTTTATCCAATAATCCAATGTTCTCTTTTATTTGTTCATTGATGGAGGTTAAATGAAATTGTTGTGGCATTTCACAAGAAAAGTACATTAGCTTTTTCACGATTTCTCTCGCATTTATAGCAGAAGTGATGATTTTTTGTACATCTCCCTTGTTTTTTAAGTCTTTTTCGGTCTTTTTTATCAATTCGGCATATCCCAAAATATTACCCAAAGGAGTATTTAATTCGTGGGCAATTCCTGCAGTTAATTCACCCAATACCGCTAATCTGTCGGTTAGTTGCAGTTTAGAGTTTACTTCTTTTTCTTGTTCTTTCTGTTCAAATCGCTCAATGTAGTTGGAGGTTTCTACACCAATTTTATTCAATAATAATTGCTCTTCAGATAAAATTTCAATCTGCTCATTGTCGTAATAAATTCCAATAAATCCTCTTTTTACATCATTTATTACTAGTTCTGTTTTTGTGATTACTTGATTATCGGTAGGATTGTTTCCAATTGTTTTACCATCAAAAATAAGGTAAGCGTTCAATTCGTTTTCAAACTGCCAACCTTGAGGAATGTTTTCTATTATTTTTAATAAGGTAGCCTCTAGCTCTTGATCAAATTTCTGGCAAATCTTAGAAATCTCATACAAGCAGTTTAGTTCCTTTACTCTTTCTTGAAGCAATCTTTTTACTTCATTTTCATTCTTTGACATGGGATGAGGATTGGTTGTACTAATTTACATTAATTTGAGTGTAGTTCAAATCATTTGACCTTTAAAGTTTTATAAGGATAGAGGTCTTGATTCTAGAGAGCGTCTGCAACAATGAAATTACTTCCTGTAACCAAAATAAGATCTTCTTTGTCAGCCTTTTTTAAGGCTTTCTTTAGTCCTTTTTGTACCGATTTATAGGAATTACCTTTTTTTTCAAAGCTCATAGCTATTTCCTTTAGTTCTTTTCCTTTTAGCACTCTTTCATTGGTAGAGGAGCAGAAATAGAATTTTGTTTTAAGAGGAAATAAATTTAAAGTTTCTTTGTGATTTTTGTCGTTAGCCATCCCAATTACAACTCTTAGTTTTTTGTAGCTTAAAGTCGAGATTTCCTTTATCAAGGATTCAATTCCGTGAGGATTGTGAGCTGTATCAAAAACAACCAGAGGATCTTTTTGAATCACCTGAAATCTTCCTAGAAGTTGAGTATTCTTAACAACCGATTGCAAACCAGTAATAAGATTGGCTTCGCTAATTTTCCATCCTTTTTCTTGTAAGGCTTCCATAGTTTTGGCGCAAGCTTTGGCATTTTTTTGCTGAATATTTCCTCTTAAATCTAGTTTGTATTGTTTAAGATTATTTGACTCGCAAAAATAGATTGGGGCCTTTAAATCTTCTGCAATTTTTGTAAAAATAGGTTTTGTAATAGAAGTAGATTCTCCAATTACTATGGGCGTATTTTTTTTTATTATTCCAGCTTTTTCTTTGGCGATTAATTCTATTGTATCGCCTAATATTGCTGTATGTTCTAACGAGATATTTGTAATGACAGAAACCTCTGGCGAAATAATATTAGTAGAATCCAATCTTCCTCCAAGTCCCGTTTCAATTACATTAATGTCGGTTTTTTCTTGTTCAAAATAGTGAAAAGCTAAACCAACAGTCCATTCAAAAAAAGAAGGGTTTACTTCTTTCATTAGGTGTTTGTAGTTGCCTACAAAATCAATTACTTTTTGTTCAGAAATAGACTCTCCGTTTATCCTTATTCTTTCTCTAAAATCTTTGAGGTGAGGCGAAGTGTATAATCCAACCTTGTATCCTGCTTCTTGAAGCACTGAGGCAATCATGTGCGAAGTAGAACCCTTTCCGTTGGTTCCTGCTACATGAATTGTTTTTATGTGGTGTTGCGGATTGTTTAGTAGTTCACATATTCTTGTGATATTACTTAAATCTGCTTTGTAGGCTTTACCACCTATTTTTTGATATTGTGGAAGCTGTGAAAATAGAAAGTCTAAAGTTTCTTGGTATGTATTCACAGAAAATTTATTGAAGCGTATAGTTAATTAAACGGTAAGCTATACTTATTTCTTCTCGTTTGCTGTTGGCAGAAAAAACATATTGCATTCCATCTTTTTTTGCTTTGTTCAATAACACAGCATCAGAGGTAGTAGTTTCACTTCTACTCGATAAAACTTCTACACTAGTTACTCTTCCTTTTCTATTTACAAATAGCTTTACTAGCACTTTTCCTTGTTCTTGAGTTGGGTTATCAAATTTTGGATTAGACCCGTCTCCCGATCCAATTTTACCAAAACCTTTCAGTCCAGGTCCAGTTCCATCATTTTCTCCTATTCCAGAATCATCTCCGTTTCCGTCTCCCGATCCATTTCCTTGTCCGCTACCATCTCCTCCAAAAGCTCCTGCTGCTGAGGCTTGAGAATTTGTTTTAGGTTCGGTAGTGGTAGAAGTTGATGTGCTTTTGCTAGCTTTCTTGTCTGATTTTTTTACTGGAGACTCTGTCTTTTGCGTTACTACAGGCTCTACTGCCGCTTGTGGTTCTGGCGTTACAGTTTCTGATGGAGTAGGTGAAGCTGAGCTTCCTCCTCTAGAACTTGATCCATTTGGAGTGAAGTCCATTAATAATAAAACAGGCTCTTCCTCTTTTTGTTCCGTTCCCATAGTGAAAGCAAAAAGCAAAAGAATAACCAACAAGTGCGTAGCACCTGATACAATTAATCCAACTTTTCTATTTTTCTTTTCGTCTTTACTCATGGTAATGTAAATATGGTTTCCTTTCTTAAACGAAGATTAGTTTAAAAAGTTTTATTTCTACTCTTTTATTTGTCAGCCATGATGGCGATTTTCATCTTTCTTTCCTTGGCTAGTGAAATAATTTGGATAGCAACTCCATAATCAGAAGTTTTGTCTCCGTATAGTTCTACAACTCTATCTGGGTCTGTAGCAATTGCTGCTTCTATTGCATCACCCAATTGTTCGAACTGAATTACTTTGTTATTTAGCAAAATAGTATTGTCTGGCTGAACCACCACACTTGCCATTGCAGCTTTTGGGTCTGATGTTGTTCCTCCTTCAGGTAAATCTACATCTACTGCATTTTTTGCAAGTGCAGATAAGATGATAAAGAATATCAAAAGCAAGAATACTAAATCCGTCATGGAAGACATTCCGCCTTCTATTTTGACTTTATTTTGACTTATTAAACTCATAATGTTTTATTTTTTTTGGTTTGAAATTATTGAAAGAAGGAACTTTTAGTTTCCTGGCTCTTCCAAAATATCAATAAACTCTATCGAGTGAGCTTCCATGTTTTGTACCACTTTAGATACTCTTGATACCAAAAAGTTGTAAAAGAAATAAGCTAAAATCCCTACGATAAGACCAGCTACCGTAGTAACCATTGCCATCATAATTCCTCCTGAAAGTGTTTCAAGGAAATCGGCTTTAATTCCTGTGTTTTTCAAATCATAAAATACTTTTATCATCCCCAATACAGTTCCTAAGAAACCAATCATTGGTGCAATTCCTGAGATAGTTGCTAGTGCAGATACATTGTTTTCTAACCTAGAGATTTCTAGTTTTCCTACGTTCTCTACAGATGCTTTAATATCTTGCATTGGTTTTCCAATTCTAGACACTCCTTTGTCTACCATTCTAGCTACAGGGCTATCTGTAGATGCACAAAGACTTTTTGCAGAGTCTAGTTTTCCTTCTTGCACATAATCTTTTATTCTAGCCATGAATTGCTCTTCTTCATTTCCAGCTTTTCTCAATGCCATAAA
Organism: uncultured Flavobacteriales bacterium; assembly: GCA_964021785.1. Classification (GTDB taxonomy): domain Bacteria; phylum Bacteroidota; class Bacteroidia; order Flavobacteriales_D; family CAJJDF01; genus CAJJDF01. The sequence goes on along the minus strand of CAXIAX010000005.1, from coordinate 5,994 downwards.
TTTTTCTACAAAAATATAAATAGCATAAATTGACATTAATAACAATGGAATTAGAATATACCACGAATTAGATTCTACAATAATTTCCATTATTGACATATCAGGCGCAACAGTATTTGCTAGTGAATCTGCTACGGCTCCAGCATTATTAGGCGTTTGTATCATTGAGTTAGGTTTTTATTTTTAATAACAAGATAAAATTACACTTCTCATGCTATTTTGCTATGAGTAGTTGCTTTAATTGTAAACACAAGGATGTTAGTTTTATTGTGTTTGGATTGTAATCGAATCTCTATGTAAATGGAATTTGTGTGGATTTTTACTAAAACAGTTGATATTTAAGCAAAAAAAATCCCCTCAGATAACTGAGAGGATTTTAAACTTTTTTTATGATTTAGTTAGGCTAGTTCTAATAAATATAGGACTCCTATTCCTGATAAATAACCAACTAATGCTAATAAAGCAATGTTTTTTAAATACCAGAAGAATGAGATTTTTTCCATTCCCATTGCTACTACTCCAGCAGCCGATCCTATGATTAGCATACTTCCTCCTGTTCCTGCAGCATAAGCAATAAAGTGCCATGTTGGGTGATCCATTCCTAAATCAGGAAACATTCCCATACTTGCAGCTACAAGTGGTACGTTATCTACAATTGCAGATGCACCTCCAAGTATTACAACAAATAAATCTGTTCCGATAGATCCTTCTACAGATTTACCAAATTGGAATATCATCCCCAAAGATTCTAGTGCTGCTACTGTCATTAAGATTCCTAAGAAAAATAATAAACTAGGCATTTCTATTCTTGTTAATGCTTTGTGCACAGGGCTATGGTGATCGTCTACTCCTGCGTGAGAAATATCAAATGCTCTTTTGCTAAATGCTTCAGCAAACACAGTGAAAATACCCAAAGCCAACATCATTCCTATGTAAGGAGGTAAGTGTGTTACAGTTTTGAAAACAGGTACAGAAACAATTAATGCTAACCCAATGTATAGCATTGGAGCAGAATATTTGTTAGGAAGATTATCGTCTTCCATTGGTTCAAAGTTTCCTTTGAATGGTTTCATGTAGCTAGCAATTAATGTAGGGATAATCATACAAACTAGAGAAGGTATAATAAGTAACTCTACCAATTTAAGTGCCGATACTTTGTGTGCCATCCATAACATAGTAGTGGTAACATCACCAATAGGAGACCAAGCTCCTCCAGCATTTGCTGTAATGATAATCATACCAGCAAACCACATTCTGTCTTCTTTACTTGCAATAAGTTTTCTAAGAATTGTAATTAGAACGATAGTTGCAGTTAAGTTATCTATGATAGCAGATAAAATAAAGGCAAGGATAGAAACTATCCAAAGTAAAGTTCTTTTTTTGTTAGTCTTAATAAACTTTTTGATGGTAGAGAATCCATCAAAATAATCAATGATTTCTACAATAGTCATAGCCCCAATAAGGAAGATTAAGATTTCGCAAGTCTTACCAAAGTGGTGCAGCAAGGTGTTCTGAAAAATAGAACTTTTTGTTACTGTCTCATGACCTTCTGCCATGTAGGGCAAATCTTTGAATCCGTCAATTAATTTCCCCTCGTGAGAGTCAAACCAATTTTCAAATCCATCCAGGCCAAGAGCTACAATTGCCCAAGCAATTGCCATCATCAATAGTGCAGGTACTAATTTGTCTATTTTTAGATTGTGCTCTAATGTTATTGCTGCATATCCTAGAATAAATACAGCTACAATTAATATTTCCATGGTTTATTAGTTATTAGATTAATTTGTTTAATGCTATTTCAAAAGCAGTTTTTGCAATGTTTGTTTTAGAATTATTAGTTCTGTAGGCATCTTTCATTGCTTTTTCAATAATATCTGAAGTGTCTTCAAAAATAGAAGCGTCAGACATAACTGGTGGTAAGTCATTACTCATTAGGTAAGCAAATACTCTTGCCATTCCACAGTTTGCAATGAAATCTGGAATAATACTAATTTTGCTATCTGCATATTCAGCAATTGGTCCGAAGAAAATTTCTTGATCCGCAAACGGTACATTTGCTCCACAAGCAATAACTTCAATTCCAGAAGTAATCATTTTGTCTACTTGGTCTTGTTTGATTAATCTTGATGCTGCACAAGGAATAAATACTTCTGCTTGTACATCCCAAATTTTATCATTAATCTCTGCAAAAGGAATCATATCTGGGTGAGAAAGAGCGTTTCCGTTTTTAGTAACAAATAATTCTCTTACTTCTTCCAATGAAAATCCATTTTCATTAATTAATCCACCATCACGGTCAATTATTCCTACAATCTTAGCTCCGCTTTGTGCTAGGTAATAAGCTCCTGCAGAACCTACATTTCCCCAACCTTGTACTACTACTCTTTTTCCTTTTAGGTTTCCTCCGTAAATGTTGTAATAATGTTTTACAGATTCAGCAACTCCCCATCCAGTAATCATATCAGCTACTACATATTTGTTGGCAGCTTTTGGTGTGTAACTTTCGTCTTCTATTACTTGTAGTACTCCTCTTCTTAATTGTCCTATTCTATGAATTTTTTGAGGTTCTGTAGGTTGAAAATGTCCGTTAAAAACACCTTCTTGTGGATGCCATACACCACAATCTTCCGTCATTGGAATTACTTCGTGTATTTCGTCTACATTTAAATCTCCTCCTGTTCCGTAGTAACTTTTAAGAAGTGGTGATACTGCGTGGTACCATCTTTTCAATACTCCTTCTTTTCTTGGGTCAGTTGGGTCAAAATTAATTCCAGATTTTGCTCCTCCAATTGCTGGTCCAGAAACTGAAAATTTAACTTCCATTGTTTTTGCCAATGAAGTTACTTCATGCTTATCTAATCCTACTCTCATTCTTGTTCCACCTCCAGCAGCTCCACCTCTTAGTGAGTTTATAACTACCCATCCTTCTGCTTCTGTTTCAGAATCCTTCCATTCAAAAACAATTTCTGGTTTTTTGTTTTCAAATTTATTTAATAAATCTTTCATATTCTTTTTTAAATTTATATGCTGTTTGATTTCACAAATGGAGTGAAAATAATTATCGAAATTAGTAAAACTAGCCGTTTGTACCAAGTTTAATAATAAACAATGTTCTTTTTGGTACATAAAAAAAGCCATCCCCACAGGAGTGAGAATGGCTTATTAAATTTTGTGTTCGATTAATTACATGGAGTATCCAGACTTAACATCAATAGGATTAACACATAAAACCGGTATTTGTGCTTCGTTTGTGATGATTTGCTCTTCTCTTCTGCTTGCAAATAAACTTCCAAAGATGTTAGCTTTTAGTGAGTTGATAATTGCAATTAAATCTGCATCATTATCAATAGCATATTTTATAATTTCTTTTTCAAAATCAGATTTTGGTTCAGTTACTACAATTGCAAAATCAATTCCTTTTTCAGTATAGTATTTTTTAGCAAAAAGAACATTATTCTTTAGCTTAGCAAACAAAGATTTGTCTTTTTCAAACTTAGCAATAATGTGAATTTTAGAATTGAAATATTTTGCGATATCAGCAACCTCATCTAATTTTTGTTTAGAGTCATCAGTCATATCCATTGGTACAATAATGTTATCGTAACCCGTTTCTTTTATTCCTTTTTCTTGTACTACAATAAATGGTTTTTCTGAGTGGGTAATAACTTTCATTGCATCACCACCTGTAATATTTTGAACCAATCCTCTAGGTCCGTGAGTACCCATAATGATTAGTTGAGCTCCAATTTCTGTAGCTGCATTTCCAATTTCATTAATAAAATTACCAATTCGAACCATTGATGATACTTTTACATCTCCTACGTTTTTAGATTCTAACTGTTTAGCAATTTTCAATTTTGCGCCTTCTACGCCAACATTTTCTATAATTACATGAAGTACAAAAACTTCTCCCTTAGTAACGGAAGCTAATTTTAAAGCATGTTCAATTGCAGTATCTGATACTGATGTAAAATCGGTTGCAACAATAATTTTGTTAATGTTCATGAGTTAGTTTTTTGGTTATCGGTTATAAATATAAGTGAAAATTGTTTACTTAACAAAAATACAAACTTTGTTAGGATTTTAATATGAATAGCGGAATATTATTACTTTATATTTTAACTTTGAATCATATTGAAAACTTCAGAAAACATATCAAATATTTTAGGCGTTTTGCCTTCGTCTCCTGGCGTGTATCGTTATTTCGATTCCAAAGGGGTTATTATTTACGTAGGTAAAGCCAAAAACTTGAAGAATAGAGTTCGCTCGTACTTCAACTCCAAAAATCTTGACAATAAAAAGACAAGAGTACTGGTAAGTAAAATTGTTGACATTAAATACATTGTTACTCCAACGGAATATGATGCGCTTTTATTGGAGAACACTTTAATAAAAAAACATCAGCCAAGGTATAATATACTGCTGAAGGACGATAAAACCTATCCTTACATTTGTATAAAGAATGAGCGTTTTCCTCGAATTTTTTCTACTAGAAACGTAATTAAGGATAAATCAGATTATTTTGGACCGTACAGTAATCCAAGGATAATGAAGATTATTCTTTCACTGATTAAGGAAATATATCAGATAAGAAGTTGTTCGTTCAATTTATCTAAAGAGAATATCGAAAACAAAAAGTTTAAAGTCTGTTTAGATTACCACATAAAAAAATGCTTGGGACCTTGTGAGGGATTTCAGTCCGAAGAGAACTACAACCAAAGTATTACCCAAATAAAACAAATACTAAAAGGGGAAACAAAGAGTGTAATTGATTACTTGAAAAATGAAATGATGGTTTTTTCGGAGGAGTTGGAGTTTGAAAAAGCACAAGCCAATTACGAAAAAATAGAATTGCTTAAAAATTACCAATCCAAATCTACTGTTGTTAATCCAAAAATAAATGATGTGGATGTGTTCACGATAGATTCGGATATTAATGCGGGATATGTAAATTTTATTAAAGTGATAAATGGAACAGTAGTGCAATCGAGTACTATTGAGATAAAAAAGAAACTGGAAGAAACTAACGAAGAAATGCTTCAGTTGGCAATTTTGGAATTGAGAAATAAATTTAAAAGTACGTCTAAAACTATTTTCACTTCTATTCCTGTGGATTATGAAATGGATGAATCCGTAAAAATGATTGTTCCTCAAAAAGGAGACAAGAAAAAACTGATTGATTTCTCTATGAACAATGTGCGTCAGTTTAAATTTGACAAACTAAAAACATTGAGTATTGTAGATCCAGAGAGACACTCGAAAAGGATTGTGGATCAGATACAGAAAGATTTGAGGCTGAAAGAGAGGCCAGTTCATATTGAGTGTTTTGATAATTCCAATTTTCAGGGGACCAATGCAGTAGCGGCTTGTGTTGTGTTTAAAAATGCAAAGCCAAGTAAAAAAGATTACCGCCATTTTAATATAAAAACAGTAGTAGGACCAGATGATTTTGCTTCTATGGAGGAGGTTGTTTATAGAAGATACAAGCGACTTATGGATGAAAATCAATCTTTGCCACAGCTTGTAATTGTAGATGGAGGAAAAGGACAGTTGAGCTCAGGAGTAAAAGCATTGACAGATTTAGGGCTGTTTGGAAAAATTGCCATTGTAGGAATTGCCAAAAGGCTAGAGGAAATATATTTTCCTGGAGATTCTTTGCCTTTGTATATCGATAAAAAATCTGAATCATTGAAAACGATTCAACACCTAAGAAATGAAGCGCATAGGTTTGGAATTACTCACCACAGAAACAAAAGGAGTAAAAATGCTTTTAAATCGGAATTGGAAGAGATAAAGGGAATAGGTGAAGTGACAATTAAGGCTTTACTTAAGCATTTTAAATATGTGAAAAACATAAAAGTTGCCACCAATGAACAATTATTGGAAGTGGTAAATCAAAAACAGGCAAAAGCAATTAGAGATTTTTATAAGTAAATCTGATTCGAATAAGGAAGACTGAAATGCGGTTTTCTACAAAGAATCCCCAATCATTAC